>LUZZ01000381.1 GCA_001603845.1 Syntrophobacterales bacterium Delta_01
GGGACACCGTGAAACGACACCTTTCAGATACTTGCACCTCAGCAAATTAATCTAATAAAATCAATATATTATATCTACTATTAATAAAAAGTGAGGCCCGTGTCGCGAAAAAAACGTTTGACAGGGCGCCCGGGCTCTGCTACTGAAGCTTATCCCGTGAAAAATTTACATCAAAGCCGAAATAGCGTCTGAGGGGTGCTTTTGGAGGCATTCTGTAGGGGGGTTTTTTATGGAGAGATCTAGCTCTGCCAGAGCGCCGATCTATGCTCTGCTCTTTTCCGCCGCGTTCGTCGTCTCCTCCTTGATTTTGATTCAACAATCTCAAGCGCTTACGGCGTCATACGGTCGCCCCTACAATGGATACCTGGAAAATGGCATCGTATTCCCGACCCAGTTTCCCGGCTATCATCTGCGCGACACCAGCAGGGCTTACACCACGCCCGAGGTGGCGGGCGCCGTGCTCGATGCCATCGAGGCGGTGCGCGCCCAGTTCCCCGACACCTGTGACGTGTTCATCGGAGATTTTTCAAGCTCTCACGGCGGTCCCGCCCTCCACCACCGTTCCCACCAGAACGGACGCGACGTGGACATCGGAATGTATGCCAAGGGCAACCGGCCCCTCCAAAGTTTCATCCCGATGAACGCGGAAAACCTGGACTGCGCCAAGACGTGGTGCCTCATCGAAAACCTGGCCCGTTCACAGCGCGTGCAGTACATTTTCCTGGACCACCGGGTGCAGAAGGTGCTCTATGATTATGTTTCGGCACGCGGCTACGACCAGGCCTACCTCAACCGGTTTTTCGGAAATGTCCGGGGCACGTTGATCCAGCACGCCCGCAACCACGTCGATCACATGCACGTACGCTTTTTTACCCCGTGGTCCACTCTGGCGGCCCACATCGGGGCGAGTGAAATGGAAAAGCGCATGGTGATCGAAATGGCGCAGCAGTCCTACCTCCCCAAAAAGGTCAACTACTACGTGAACGGTACGGAAAAGGGGCTCGACGCGCTTGCCAAAAGTTTCGGGGTGAGCGTCAGCGACCTTTGCCGGTGGAACAACCTGAGCCCGTATTCGGTGCTGGTGCCCGGAAGCTGTCTCGCGTTCTACAAGAGGAGCTTCGAAAGCGAGCCGGTGCACCTGGCGCGGTCGCTGCAACCGGGCTTCATCGCGGAAACTCCCAAGATCAGGATGGCTTCGCTTCGTTCGACTGGGCTTGTCCTGACGCGCGACGATGCTTCCGGCGGAAGTGCCGAGCGGGAAGAGGTGGAGAGCGGGACGGACCGGTCCGCGCATGCCGAAACCCGGACCGTGCGCACCGCGTCCAAATCGGCCCGCGCGGTGCCGGTGGTGTATAAGGTGAAAAAGGGCGATACGCTCTACCAGATCGCCCTCGCCGCGAAGGTGGATATCGACGTGTTGTGCCGGCTGAACGGCATCCGCAGGACGACGGTCCTGCGTCCCGGCCAGCAGCTTAAAACCGGGCGCATGCTGGCGGAGGCCTCTTCCGGCCGGGTAGCGACCGGTGTGCGCGGCAAAAGTGGTTCGTCCGCCATCTGCTTTGCATCGGATCCCCGAAATCCCGGTTCTCCCACCGCCGCCTATTACACCGTGGGCAGGGGCGATACCCTGCAGCGGATTGCCAAGAAAAGCGGTATTTCGATCGACAGCCTGTGCCAGTTGAATGGACTGAAGCGAAATTCCCAGCTCAGGCCTGGAATGAGAATCAAGCTGACTCAGGTGAACCTGCCCGTAAAACCGGCGCTGGGGAAAGCATCCTGCCCGGTTGGAAAGTCCAAGGCGGTCAAGGCTGGGAAGGTGCGGCCGGCTAAGAAGGCAAGCAGCGCGAAGGCCGCCGTGAAGCACGCTCCGGCCGGAAAAGCCGCCAAGGCTGCAACGGGGCATGTGAAGGAAAGCCGGAAAAGCGGTGTGAAAAAAGTCATCGAAGCGAAAAAATCCGTAAAACCGGCCCACAAATCCGCCCAGTTCGCCAGGAAGTAACCGGCCGGCACACGGTTCAAACATAGCGATCCCGAAATCAAAAGAGCGCAGGGCAGGTCCCGGCGCTCTTTTTTATGGGGGCCGCCCGGCCGGGATCGAAGATGGGGAGGGCCGGGGAGGGTCCGGATGTTTGGCGGCAGGCGCGCGGACATTTCCGGGTCAAAAGACCCGCTCTTTGGGCTTCTTGCCCTGCGGAACCGGATACCAAGTATCTCCGGGCCACCCTTTCAGCCTGCTCTCCGGCTGACGAAAAACCGGTGGGCGGCGCGGCGCTTCTGCCCACCCTTGTCCCGGGCGAAAATCGGTACATTCCCCCGGCCATGAGAGAGCGTGGGAACGAGAGTAAACGTCGGGACTTTGCAATCAACACGAGACTTCCAAAACCATCATCCCCGCAGTGTTCCTGGGCGGGAATCCGGGATCTTCGCCGCCACCTCCACGCCGGACACGGGCCGGGGCTTCGGCGTCCGCCCGCGGTGTAGCCTCGGAGGCGGCGGGCCTACAGGGCGGGGTCCGCTCCCGCCGTTTTCTCACGGGGCGCCGGAGTTATTGTGCTCCTGCGTGTTCTGGCCGGAGTTGCTCGTGGCGGCACGGTATTGCTGAGGAGTCATCGCGGGCAGGTGTTTTACGAATGCCGCGATCTCGATGAGTTCGTTTTTTTGGTAGGTGGTGCCGAAGGCCGGCATGCCGGTCATTTTGAGGCCGTTTTCTATGATCCAGAACAGTTGTTTGTCCCCCAATTCCTTTTGGGACTCGCCCGAAAGGAGGTCCGCCGGCGCGGGGTAGAGCCCCTGCGCGATGACTTCGGCCGCCACGCCGGGTGCGCCGTGGCAGATGCGGCACGTTTCATGGTATTGGGAAGCTCCCCGGGCCGCGAGCTTAGGATCGTCCAGGGACGGGATCCGCACGTCGCGGCTGTGCACTTCCACGGACCTGTCGCGGGCGAATTCGATGATCTCGCTGGTGATGCCCCAGTGCGGCACGAGGGCCGACACGTTGAAGATTCCGGTCCACAACGCTACGGCGATCGCCACCAGCGCTGCCGCAACCAACAGCAAAAATGCCTTCATGCCATCCTCCCCGTTGTCGGATTTGCCGGGCCGGAAAGAGCTTTCCGGCGTAACCGGCTGAATTTCTTGCTCGTTTTATCTGGCTGCCACTGCTTTGCCTTTCATGTTTAATCACTGCCGCCGGCTGTCGCCATAGACAAAGAAAGCCAGGAGGAGGGATCCTGGCTTTCCGGAAGAAGAATCAGCGGGGGGTATCGGGGTCTGTATGGCGGGTTATTTTGGACGTAATTTAATGGGCTCGGCGGGGTTTTTAAATCAGGCGAACTCCGTAATTTCCGATAGGGATCCGCAGTAGTCGATCCACACTTGCGAGGTAGGGTTTGATGGTAAGGAAATGATATTCCCAGCTAAAATCAGGTACTGCGGCGGTCTCGGGCAGGCCCGATGGGCGCGGAGACCGGTTTTGGCTTCCCCCCTCCGTCCGACGGCCGGCCGGTGCTCCGACACTTTTTGTGCCCCGTTTCCTTTCGGGATGCATCGGTTTAGGCCAAAAATGAAGTGACAATTTTGTACAAATTTGTTAATAACGCCTGGATCATCCGAATATTTTAACACTCCGGAGCGGCCGTTAATGCCTGAGAAATTTAATGTCACGGAACTGAGGGCGCTGCACGAAATCGCCCGGGTCCTTTCGCATCCGATGGAACTTAAGGACCAGTTGCAGGAAACACTCGATATACTGAGTTCCCGCCTGGGAATGGAACGCGGGATGATTTCCATTCTCGATCTCCAGACCGGGGAGGCGTGGCTGGATGTGGCCCGCGGGGTGGATATAGAAACCGGGACGATCTGTTACCGGCCGGGTGAAGGCATTACGGGCAAGGTGGCCCAGACGGGGCGGCCCATGGGGATTGCCAACCTCGGCCACGAAACTCATTTCCTGGACAGGACGGGGGCGCGCAAGTCCCTTGACCGGGCGGAGCTGGCTTTCCTGTGCGTTCCCATTTTCTACCAGGGGCGCTGCGTCGGCGTGCTGTCGGCCGACAAGCTGGCTCACCAGGTCGAGCAAATGGACGAAGAGCTGGAAGTGATGAGCGCCGTGGCCGAGTTGGTGGGCAAGGTGGTGCATTTCCGGGCGGTCGAGGAAGAAAACCGGCGGCTGCGCAGGATGCTGGCCGAGGCCAAGCGCCCCACCACCACCATCATCGGCCGCTCGAAGGTGATCCAGGAAGTGCTCCGCCTGGTGGACCAGGTGGCGGACACCAACACCACCGTTCTCATCGCCGGGGAAACGGGCACCGGCAAGGAACTGGTGGCCAAGGCGATCCACGAAAACAGCCGCCGCAGAAAGGCGCCGCTGGTCCAGGTAAACTGCGCCGCAATGCCCGACACGCTGCTGGAAAGCGAACTTTTCGGCCATGAAAAGGGCGCGTTCACCGGGGCGATCACCCGCCGGCGCGGCAGGTTCGAAGAGGCCCAGGGCGGGACCGTTTTCCTGGACGAAGTGGGGGAGCTGTCCCCGATCGCCCAGGCAAAACTGCTGCGCGTCCTCCAGGAAAGGGAGTTCCAGCCCCTTGGTTCTTCGCGTACCATCAAGGTGGACGTCCGAGTGGTCACGGCCACCAACAAGGACCTCGAGGCCGAGGTCACGCAGGGCAATTTCCGGCAGGACCTGTTCTACAGGCTAAACGTGTTTCCCATCTTTCTCCCCCCCCTGCGCGAACGGGGTCCCGACATCCTGCTCCTTGCCGACTATTTTGTGCTGAAGTACGCGGGCGAGTTCAGCAAGGACATAAAAAGGATCACCACGAGCGCGATCGACCTGCTCATGAGCTACCACTGGCCGGGCAACGTCCGTGAGCTGGAAAATTGCATCGAGCGCGCCGTGCTGCTCAGCCAGGAGGGTTCCGTAGATTCGTGGCACCTTCCTCCCACACTCCAGATGAAGCCCCAGGGCATGCAGAACGTCAGCCGTGGAAAGCTCGAAGCTCTCACCAGCGCCTTTGAACGCGACTTGATCACCGACGCCTTGAAAGACGTGCGCGGAAACCAGTCGCAGGCGGCCCGCCTTCTCGGAACAACCAAGCGGATCATCCAGTACAAGGTGGAAAAGTACGGCATCGACCCCAAAAGGTTCCGCGTGAAACAGTCGGCGTAAGGCCCGGCGGTAGCCGGCCGGGGCTGCAAGCCCGGCGTCCTGCGCCGCGAGGACGAATTTTGTCCGTTGCCGTTTTGGGGCAAAGGGAGCGTTTTGTCGCGTCCCGGCGCGGCAGTGAAGCCGCCGCACCGGCGGGATGGCCCGCGGGAGCTTTTCCCGCAAAGTGTCACCGCCTTCATCGGGGTTCCGGATGCGCTTTGGCGTCAAAAAAACGGCGCGTTCCTACCGCGCCCTTCTTCTCCTCACCTGCGGGGTGGCTTTCGGCGGATACGTGGGGGCGTACATGCGTATGCCCATACTTCCGCTTTTTGCGCGGTCGCTGGGGGCGGACACCGTCCTGATCGGCGCCATAAATTCCTCCTTCATGATGCTTGCCGGCCTGCTGTGCCTGCCGATGGGCATGATGTCCGACCGGCTGGGCAGAAAGCGCCTCATGCTGGGCGGTCTGCTGGTATCGGCGGCGACGTCCGTCGTTTTGGCCTGGTGCCGGACTCCCGGGCAGATCATGGCGGTCTATCTTTTCTCGGGAGCCGGTCTTGCGGCATTCGCCCCCACCGCCATGTCGTTCGTGAGCGACATATCCCCGGCCACCCACCTGGGGCGTTCCTACGGGTGGTACACCATGGCCATCTACGGCGGGATGAGCATGGGGCCGGCCCTGGGCGGCCTGGTGGCCAATCTGTTCGATTTGCGGCGGGTGTTTACGATTTCCGGCATATTCATCTTTTTAGTGTTCGGGGTTTCTCTTATATTTCTTCCCAAAAGGGAGGGCAGGCGGCGGGAACCCGAGGCCCGGAGAGCGAAAGGGGCCATCCTGCGGGAACTGCTCCGCAACCGGGCGCTGCTCGCCTGCTGGCTGGTCACCCTGGGGGCCTGTTTCGGGCTGGGGGTTTTCATCACCTTTGTGCCCCTGCACGCAAGCGACCAGGGGGTATCGGTGGGCAGGATCGGCCTGATATTCGGCACTCAGGCCATCGTCAACGCCCTGGGCCGCATCCCCTTCGGGCACCTGAGCGACCGCGTGCCGGACCGGGGGGTACTGGTGCTGGCCGGGCTCCTGGGATATTCGGTCTCCATTGCCGGGACGGGCGTGTCCACCTCGCTTCCGATGTTTCTGGCCAGTGCGTTCGTGATGGGGATCAGCATGGGGGTCGCTTTCACCGCCGTGGGGGCACTGATCGCGGAGGTGGTTCCGGCTGATTCGCGGGGGCTTGCCATGGGTGGGTATAATACGTGCATATACCTGGGGATGATGTGCAGCACCCTGGTGATGGGGTTTGTGGCGCGTTCCATGGGGTTCCGGGCGTGCTTCATCATCACCGCCCTGGTCAATGCCGCCGGGGCCTGTGCATTCACCGTGCTGTTTCGGGCATTCGCCGGGCGGAAGCGGGCTCTTTCGGGTGCATGAGGGCTGTGCCGTTTTTTGCCGGACTGTGTCTTAGAGTTACTGGACATAACGGCCCATATCGGTGATAATTTTATGCTACTATCCTCATCAAGGTTGACGGCGGGATGCGCGGCTCACGCGCCGGTGTCCGCCTCCGGACCGCACGCCCCTAAACGCTACAGGGGCGAACGGCTGCCGGTGAGTTGTATGGTTCCGGTACCGAAGTACGCGGTTGTATGGTGACAAGAAAAGTCCTATGGAGGTAATTTTAATTGAATCCATTCTATAAAAACCTGGCCCTCTGGCTGGTTATAAGCCTCATGGTGATCCTGCTTTTCAATATGTTTCACCAGCCGCAGCACGCCAGCCTCGAGACCACGTACAGCCAGTTTCTGGCATCGGTCCAGAAAGGCGAGATCTCGCGGGTTACCATCCAGGGAGACCACGTATTCGGCACATTCACGGACGGCAAAAAGTTCAAGACTTTTGTTCCGCGGGATTCCGACATGATACGGATCCTGCGCGAGCACGACGTCAATATCGAGGCCAAGCCCGAAGAGGAATCGCCCTGGTACATGAACCTGCTGGTGAGCTGGCTGCCCATGCTGCTGCTGATCGGCGTGTGGATCTTTTTCATGCGCCAGATGCAGATGGGGGGCGGGAAGGCGATGAGCTTCGGCAAAAGCCGCGCGCGACTGCTCAATGAAAGCTCCAAAAAGGTCCTGTTCTCCGACGTGGCCGGAGTGGACGAGGCCAAGGAAGAACTCCAGGAGGTGGTGGAGTTTCTCAAAGACCCCAAGAAGTTTACCCGCCTGGGTGGCCGGATCCCGAAAGGGGTGCTCCTGGTGGGAGCGCCCGGAACGGGCAAGACGCTCCTGGCGCGGGCCATCGCCGGCGAAGCCGGGGTTCCGTTCTTTTCGATAAGCGGTTCGGACTTCGTCGAAATGTTTGTGGGCGTGGGCGCGTCCAGGGTCCGCGACCTGTTCCTCCAGGGCAAGAAAAACGCTCCGTGCATCATCTTCATCGATGAAATCGACGCCGTGGGACGGCACCGCGGGGCCGGGCTGGGCGGCGGCCACGACGAGCGTGAACAGACCCTCAACCAGCTCCTGGTGGAGATGGACGGTTTCGAATCCAATGAAGGCGTCATCCTGATCGCGGCCACCAACAGGCCGGACGTTCTGGACCCCGCACTGCTTCGTCCCGGCAGGTTCGACAGGCAGGTGGTGGTGCCCGTGCCCGACATCCGGGGGCGGGCCGGCATCCTCAAGGTGCACCTGGGGGCCAAACCGCTGGCGCCCGACGTCGATGTGCAGACCCTGGCCAAGGGGACGCCCGGATTTTCCGGCGCCGACCTCGAAAACCTGGTGAACGAAGCCGCCCTGCTCGCGGCCCGGAAAAACAAAGACCTCATCGCCATGTCCGATTTCGAGGACGCCAAGGACAAGGTCATGATGGGGCTCGAACGCAAATCCATGATCCTGAGCGACGAAGAAAAGCGCATCACCGCGTACCACGAAGCGGGCCATGCGCTGGTGGCGAGGCTTCTGCCGGGGGCCGATCCGCTGCACAAGGTGACCATCATCCCGCGCGGGCGGGCACTGGGGCTCACCCAGCAACTGCCCCAGGACGACCGCCACACCTATTCGCGCGAGTTTCTGCTGGACAGCATCGCCATACTGATGGGCGGCAGGGTCGCCGAGGAGATCTCGTTCGACATGAACACCACCGGGGCGTCCAACGACATCGAACGGGCCACGCAGATCGCCCGCCGGATGGTGTGCGAATGGGGGATGAGCGAAAAGATGGGGCCGGTGAGCTTCGGAAGGCGCGACGAGCAGCCGTTTCTGGGGCGCGAACTGGGCCACCAGCGCGATTTCAGCGAACAGACCGCGCTCAGTATAGACAAGGAAGTGCGCCGGATCGTGGAAGAAAACTACCAGCGCGCCCGCGCCCTCCTCACCGAGCACAATGCCATATTGGAGCGCATTGCCCACGGGCTTCTCGAAAGAGAGACGCTGGAATTGAAGGACGTCGACCAGATCATAAACGAACTCAAGCCCGACCTGCTTGCGAAGCTTCCCCCCAAGAAGCTCGTTTCCAAGGCGCAGCCGCTCTCGTGCCCGACGGATGTCGAAACCGTGCCGGATACGGCTCCGGTCGACGCAACCGCCATCGATGCCGTTGCCGACACCGACACCGAATAGCAGATCCGGTAGTGGGCCAATGGAAGAAAGCGCGGGTGGCAGGCGAAACCTTCTCAAGGTCTGAGGAGGGAAGCGAAATGGCGGGTTACCTGGTTGCATGCCTTTCGATGGTGGTCGTTTCGGCAATCGTGGCTACGGGCAAGGGATGATCCGGCCCGGGATGGTTTTTGTTGGTCGCGCTGTTTCCATTCCTCATTCTCGCCATATTGTTTTTACCGGCCGCCAGTTCCGGATCGAAATCTCCCGGCTATTCCATGGGGATGAAAAAATGCCCGGCCTGCGCTGAGCACATCAGGGCGGAGGCTAAAAAATGCAGGTATTTCGGCGAGACAATGTTTGACGTAAACGGGTCCGGAAAACAGGCCCCTGAAATACGGTCGGCATTTCATCCCGAACCCTGCCCGGTGTGCAATTCGAAATCGACATACATCAAATCCGGAGAAGGAATCTATTGTCCGACATGCCTCAAAATCGTTTCGGCCGGGAATAGCCGAGTATGAGCGTGCATCAACTTCCGGACGGCCGCCGGATTTGCAAATGGCGGGAGGCCGGGAAGGCGAAGAAAACGTGGAGACACCGCAATATTAAATAGTTGCACAATCTATTTTTAATCTCTCCTGTTTTTTCGGGTACCACATGGTACCCAATACTCAAAGATCGGCGATGGCCGAAGCGTGAACTCGAAACCTGTAGGCTCCAGGCGTCCAGAGCGTCCCGCCATTTGTCTGAATGTTGCACCCGGTGTTGGCGATATCAATGGAAACAGCGTCGGACGTGACACTGCCTCCAGAAATTGTCCACTTGGCTTGAGTATAATCCAACGGATTATATAAGCTGATGGAGGGAACTCCGCGCATGGGGACTGGAAACCTCCAGTTGCATCCGTAAAATCCCGAGGCATCGGCAGTTCCGCACGTTAATGCGCCGTCGAGTCCCATGTTTTCCATGTTGTGATACTGGTCTTCCCAGGTCTTGCAGATGAACCGCTGGCAGAGCGCCAGTTCATAGGCCACGGGCCGGCGGACGAACGGGGTGGCGACCGCCCCCGGTTCGAACTGCACCCGGCCGAGATCCAGGCTTGCGCCCTGGGCCAGGGTGTCCTGCGACCAGAACAGGATGATCCAGTTGTTGAGGCCGGAAGGCCCCGTGCCGGTGATTGGCGTGACGTCCGTCCAGGTGTTTGCGGCCGGGATAATCGCTCCGACCGCAACGACGGAAATATTGGTGGCAACGAAAAAATTGCCCGACCCGGGCGTATAATTGAGAGACGTCCAGGTATCCACCACGTCGCGCGTCACATCGTCCGCAGTTCCGGTCCAGGCCAGGACCGCGTAGCGGACGGCCTGGGATATCGAACACCGCACCCGCGCGGAGAGCACCATCGCTTTGCCTCGGTCGCCCTGGGATACGGCAGCCTCGATGATCTGGGCTCCGGCCAGCCGGTAGGCGGTGGCTGAATTCTGGTACATCCTCAGGCAATGCGGTTGCCCGTCGTCCAGGTCCGATATCCGGTACACGGTTCCAGCTCCCTGTCCCAGCGAATACCAGCAGTCCACGGAACGCATGGTGTCGGTCATGGGGGTCGGGAAATCGGCATGGAGCTGGCTGACGTCGAACCCACCGTTGATGATGCGATTGCGGTGCTGCGCCCCTGCGGAGCCGTCTCCGATGAGCGAGGCCAACGACAGAGAATTGTGGCAGGGGATAAACTTGTGCGTCGTGGCGTTGATCTGTCCCAGGAGGATGTCCGCGGCGCCGTCGAAACAGTAAAGAAGCCAGGGCGTCACGTCGTCTTTTACCCAAAGCTGACCGGCGTAGGCCGTGGAGGGCCGGGCCGTTCCCTTGCTGGTACTGGCAAGGGCTTGCAGTCCGTTGTTGATATCCGCCCGGACGTTCACTCCGGAATCGTTTGCAATGATGAAATCGTGCTGGCTCACGGATGAGGCTCCTTAATCGTTTGTGGCGATAAAATCGTTCCGGGACGCAAATAAGGCCCCTTAAGGCGATACGAGAATAGAGGTGATGATTTCCCTGCCCCTGACGGTTTCGATGGACACCTGGACGGTTTTGTCCAGGGAATTGGCCACCAGGGCCACGGCTTCCATCTCTTTTTCGCGCGACGGGTTGGCCTGAAATACCTGGGTTTCCGAGTCACCGTCGGCGACCAAGCCGATATACACCCCACCCGGCGCCGGTCCGACGCTGGACACCTTGCACCGCATGGTGTAGGCGTCGGCATGGGCGGCAGCCGCCAGGATGAAAATGACCGCGATCCAAGTTATTTTTTTCATATCTTCCTCTCTTTCTCCGCTTATTGTCCCATCAGGAGCTGCATTCCGCCGATAAGCGAGCCCACGATCCGCGCTGGACCGATATAGGGTTCCACATTAAATTGAGAGATGGCTAAAATGCTGCTGGCATTCCCGGCGGCGTCCACCACCTGGATAGTGCAGTCTGAATAAGTCCCGGGCGGCAGAAAATCGAACACGATATCATTGACTCCGGCGATTGCATTCGGATAGAGGGTTGCATTGCACGATCCTCCATAAATAATGGTCCCGGCCTCCGATGAATGAAACGAATAGCTCGGATGCTCCATCCGGGTGGGAACGTTCGGAACGTGCAGCTCGCTCAATGTTGGGGTCGTGCTATCCGACCCTGACGGATAAATATCGAGGTAGTTTATGTTGAACTCACCGCTGCTTCCTGCGTATAGATTGTTCTCAATCTTTATATGATGGGATCCAGTGGTTAAATGACCCAACGGCAATTCGACGCTATGCCATGTTTGCCAGCCATCATCCCAGGTAAACGACAACGTTGATGTAATTCCTCCATCTATTGTCAATTTCAATCGTTTAGTCCCAACCCAACCGCACGCGATCCTGGTGTTTGCGTAGTAATCATCTTCGGAAGTAACATTTAGGTACACATTAAACCATTCCCCAGGAGCGAAGTACCCGACATTGTACCCGCCTCCCGTGTCGGTGCAGGTTTCGATGTCCACGCCGTCGTTTCGATATTTTCCGCCCAGATTCTCCGCCTCGGTGTCGTGATAATCCACCCCTTCTCCGCCGGTTCCGTAATCTTCGGCCTGGACCCTGCCGGGCACGTCGGTGATATAGTCGGTTTCCGGAGGGGCCGGGCAGTCCGCCGGGCAGGTTACATACGTCTCATCGCCGTTGCAGGACCCGTCTCCGCAGGATGGTGTCGTTCCGGCCTCATAGGGTCCGGCCCCGATATCGTTGGCGGAATTGGTAATGGTGGACAAGACGTGATTCACAAAATCCGCGTTCGCCAGGTCAAGCAGCGTGGTGTAGGGGCTTCCGAGCGACGCTCCCGATCCGCGCGCCGGGCTGTCGGATTGGAGCGCGAATTCCGGCCCGCGCAGGCTGCCTGCCGTGAGGGAACTCCACCCGGAGGTTTTGCTGAGCTTGGGGTCCGAGGTCAGGTTGTTCGACCCGCTGGTCCCCGAAAACGCCGTTCCGGCACCCCAAACGATGTTGTTTCGGACGGTTGGGCTCCCGTTGGTGGAAACTCCGGTGGTTCCGTTCACCGACGTGTTGTTGACGATCACCGTGTTGGTCGGGGTACAATTTCCCCAAACGTTCAATGATCCGAGGTTCACCAGGGTGTCGGCCACCAGGTTGCCGTAAATGTAATGGTTGGTATCATAATTCGAGCAATATTCAGATTCCTCGCTCCCAACCATGATCCCCCAGCCTGGCGTCCCCCAAACCCGGTATCTGGTCTCCGTGGTGTCGTAGACCAGGTTGTAGCGAATGGTGATATTTTTGGACGAGTGCATGTAGATGCCTGCCGTCCCGCCGTCTACGACCGTGTTTTTCTCAATGGTCGCACCGTCACATCCCCAGATCTCGGAAATGCCCTCTCCTCCGGTCCCGTGGACGTAGTTGCCGGTTACCAGGGTGTCGTCGGACCCTCGGATCTGGATGGCTGAACCGTAATTGCCCGACCCGTTTCCACCGTCTAGAACGTTTAGCTGGGTTTCGGCGACCTCATTGTTCTGTATCGTCCCGTGATCGGACCCGTTTTCAAAAAGGATTCCGAAATCGGTGCTGTTGTGGATGTAGCATCGCCTGACGGTCCCATACTGGGCCCCATTGAATTCGACCAGCACCGGCCCCATTACCGTGAGCGGACCGGCGTTTTTTACCTCAAGATCTTGGATGATTACATTAGATACGTGATAAACATGGATGAGTTTTCCATACTGACCCGGCCGCGTCATCTGCCCGTCGAACACCGGCCGGCTCCCGGACACGCCGACCACCGGGGTGGACCCGTCCATGTAATAGGCCCCGATGACCCCGTTGGACCAATCGATATACAGGCCGCTGCTCCAGACGGACCCGCACTTGAAATACAGGTTGTTTCCGGATTTTCCGGAAAGTGCCGACTGCGCCTGGGAAATGGTCTTGAACGCCGTGGCGTCGGTGAGACCGTCGCCGCCGCTTCCCGATGGGTTGACGTAATAGTTGGCGGCATGGGAGATGCCGGCGGCAACCAGCGATGACAGGACAAGAGCGAGCAGGAAAAACTTTTTCATGCAATTACCTCTACTTCGGCGATGTGGTGCGATCTCTCAAAGACAACCAATCCCGCGAATAATCGGTGGAAAGACCGAATATCTGGTCAATGTACAGATATTGGCTCGTTCCTTCCGTGTCCCCCAGATAGAGTCTCACAAACGATGCCACCGGAGGCGTGATGTCCGTGGACAGGTCCTCCGCCGAGGCCAGGAGCGTTCCGCTTGCATTGTAGACGGCCACGAACCGTTTGTTGTTGTCCGTGTCCCATCGAGCCACCGCGAAGTACCATGCCCCCGTCGTCAGGCCGGCCCCGCTGGTGACGAGTTGCTGATCCGAAGTCCCGTTCCAGATATTGAACCGCAGCTCTCCCGTGGCCTGGGCCTGGAGGAAGATTTGCCCGTCTGCCCCGGTGCTCGTGTTGAGCATCCAGATGATGTTTCCGGCCGGAGCCGCGGCGAGCTTGAACCAGACCGCCGCACTTCCTGCGGTTATGGAAGCCAGGTCGCCGGAGCTGATTTCGAAATAGGCGTTTTCCCCGGTCTGGCACAGCAGACCGTTGGTCCCGGTTTTATTGGCATCGGTGCTGAGATTGGCGCCATTCAGTGCGGCCGTGGTGTCTCCCGCGGAATAATCCCCGGTAGTGAGCGTCGAGGTTTCACAGCGCCACCAGAATGTGATGTCCGAGTAAGACTCGGTTGGTGCCGCATCTCCCAGACCCGTGGACTGGATGGGGCCGACGGCGAGGCCATTCGCCACGGCAATGAAAACGATTATGAATGCGAGGAATAATTTTTTCATCAGTTATTCGTCCATGTCCCTTTTGGAGTTTCGGCCAGCCAGTGCGTTGCGTCCTGCCCATAGACGGCGGCGCGGTCCCCGAGTGCCCCGCCGGATACCAGCGTGCCCGTGGTGACCGTTCCCAATACGCCGTCCTTGTCGATATACTGGCTGGTGGTGACTTTTATGGTGATTGCCCCGGTACGGGTGGCTGCGTTTCGAAAGAGGAACTGCTTACCGGTGGCGGTCGCCGGGAGCTGATACGTGACGGCCCCGGAAGTGTCGTTGACGTAGATCGCCGAGTTGTTGGATACGGTAATGGTCTGGCCGCCGGCGCCGGTGGTGACGATCACGTCCACCGCCGCGTTCAGGTTTCCGCTGATGGGGTTCAGGACGCCCGATTTCACGTAGGCTTTGTTGTCGTCGTCCGGCCCGTAGCAACCCACCACGTCGCCGCGGTTGAGGCTGAGGCTGGGAGGGATCGCCCAGCGTTTGACTCCTTCCGGTCCGTCCGTAAAGATGTAAGCCCCTGACGTGCTCCCAAGATCGTCCTTATCCTTGAGCCGGAACGTATCTCCAAAAGATACCAGCGGAGATGTCAGCAGCACGATGATCGACCAAATTACTATTGATTTTCTCATGCGTCCGTTACCCTGTTTTCAGATTCATCCACAATAAAATTGCCATATTCATCCACGGCCCCGTCAGTGCCTTCTTCCGGCGTTCCGGAGGCCTCCAGCTCGTAGCCGTAGCCCTTGGCGATGTAGTTGAATTCCCGCGCGATCCGGTTGGCAGACCCGTCGTAGAAGTTGATGGTAAATCCCGTCCTGGATTTTGCGGTGATCTCGAAATACTCCCCGGCCGCCAGGCTGTTGGCGGTGATTGCCACTCCCGACAGGCCGTGGAACGCCGGGTTGAAAGTGATGGCCGTATCTTCCACGGCGCTGGTCAGGACGTCCAGTTCTCCGTAGGTGCGGTCCGGCATGTCCACCACGGCCGTAATGGCCCGCACCACAGGAGTTGCGTGCTCGTTTTGCGATTCCAGGACGATTTTGAAGTCGAAATACCGCCCCCGGAAATCCCCGGCCGTAAATTCCGACCAAGTCGACCAGGCGTAATTGGACGCATCGCGGGTGCGTACAAACGCCTTGACGTTGACGTTATCCACCGCGCCCCCGTCCCACGACGAGCGCGAATCGACGTCCGGCCAGTCGTCCATGAGGTCCGAATAGTCGCGCGATCCGGTATCCAGGGCAATGGAGACCCGGGCGGTGTATACCTGGCCGAGGTCCACCACTTCATCGAGCGTGTAGGTCCCGGAGGTGTCGCCTTCATCGAGGGCCAGGTACCCGCTTTCATCGGTAATCACGCCGTCTTTGGTGCCCGCAAACGCCGGCGCCTGCGCCAGGGTTTCCACCACGTTCGTCCACCACAGGCCGGTGAAGTTGGTAATGGCTTCCTTGGCGTTTTTGCTCTCCCGGTTGGCGCTGGCCACCGTCTTGATGAGATACGTCCCGGCCCGGATGGGCACCTGGATGTTGGTTCCGGTGGAATACCCGATTTCCGTGGCGTCCCACCAGGTGGCCCCGGACATGGCCGGCGAGAATTTTATTCGATATCCGACGGCGCCGGCGACCGCCTTCCAGGAAAGAGTGAGTGCGGTCTGGGTGACCGAAATGTCAAGAGATTCCACGTCCGGAGGTGAGGCGATGTTTCCGAAGATGGTCTTGGTGACCTGCGCCCAAGTGCTGGCTCCCGCGTTCTCGGTCACGCACCGCACGTAAAAGGTGTAGGTGCCGGGCTTGATGGGCCTGATTTCCGCCGCCTGGAAGTTGGAAGCGGTGATCCATTTGAAGTTGTAGTCGCCTCCGTTGATCCCCACCGTGTAGCGAAACACCCGCGGGTCGGCCGATTTCTGCCAGGAGACGATGGCCGATGCATAGACGATATCGTTTTCCACGTAGGCGTATTCGGTGACGGTGAGCCCGGAAGGGGGAAGCACCATTATCGGGTCTGGGACCGAAGGATTGACCGACGGGTCGATTTCTTCGAAGGCGTAGATCTCCTCGCGGTATTCGATGAGCGTCAGGGTGCATTTCTGGTCCTGGGTGACGGTCATGTCCGTGATGCGGAATGGTTTGACCAGCTTGTCCACTTCCCCGAAGGCGTAGACGTCGTATTTTTCGGGCGGCGGATCCCCTTCGGCCGCCCAGTAGTCGGTATCGGTGATATCCGGCGCCGGCGTGCCCGTATCCTGGATGCACACGTAGCCCACTCCACCGTAGCGCACATGGTCTCCCACCACGTAAGCGGTCCCGGAATCGAAAAGAGGTGCTTCATCGGATACAAACGCCGGCGAGACGGTGATCTCCGTATAGGTCCCAGGCAGGTTTTCCACGGTGCGCGTCACCACCCGGTCTTCGGCCAGGCGGAACAGGAGCTGATAGGACTTTCCGGATTCGATTTCCACCTCGTGGTCCAGGACCACGGAGTTTCCGTCTGCGGAAACCACCCGGCCGCCGGCCCCCCATCGCGGCACGTCGTGCTGAATGTTCACCACGTCGCCGATCTGGCAGTTGACGGCCTCGATATCCACGTCGATTTCCACAGTGCGGATCAGGTACTTGTTGCACATGAGGCGATACATCCCCATGCGCCACGCTTCGGTGGATTTGACGATGCCGGTGCAGTCCAGGCTCGCCTTGTAGCCGTTTCCGGCCATGTCCGGATGGTAGACGGTGAGCTTGTCCCGTTCGTAATCGCTGTCCTGGTTGGTGAAGTCGATTTCGATCTCGGTGGCCCGTTCTTCCAACGGCAGAAAGGTTTCCTTGAACTTGGATTCTTCGATGTTTCCGACGCAGAAAAGATTCACCGGGGTATCCGGCTTGTCGATGGCCAGAGTGATGAAGGACCCGTTCATGATCACCGTCGCCCGAGCCGACTGGGCCACCTTGAGCGCCGCCTCCCACATGGACGTGTCGTAGTCGAACCCGCCGTTGAAGGTATGTCGCCGTTCCAGGCCTCCGGACCCGTCCGGGACCCATCCGTTGCAGTGCTCGGAAAATTCAAGGAATTTTGGCAGGTCGATCTTGGCCGGATCGATCCCGTCGTAGCGCACTACCTGGTAGTTTTCGGTATTCCACCCGGAAATCACCGGCTGAGTCAAAATATCGTAGAGCACCCAGGCGGGGTTGTCCGAAACGTCGATGGTCCACGTCTCCCCGTCCCATATCTGCACCACCGAATGGGAACCCATGCACGAAAACCGGAAGGACCCGGAAAGCTGGTCGGTGGCCTTGGCCCGCACGGCCACCAGGACGTGCCGGGGATAGGTGAACTCGTCGGTCAGCACTTCCCGCACGCCGGCGAAATAGAGCTTATCGCCGTACAGGGCGGAATCGGCGTCGGCGCTGCTTCGCGTTATCCATACTTCGTATTGGCCGTGTTTATCGGCCGGGACGTTATAGGTGTAGGTCTTTCGAAACGGGGTGCGGGTGGCCTTGATGATCACGTCGTTCGGGTTTCCGGTCTCCGATTCCTTGATCACCACGTTTTCCATCACAACTTCGTCGTGCTGGATGCCGTCGTAATCGACCACTTCCCCCATCCAGTGCCAGGTAAGCCCGTTTGCTGCGTCGGCGACTTCGCCTTCGGTGTGGTCGGAATAGACCTGGGAGCCCGATTCCCAGTTCCACCAGTTGAGATCCCCGAGGTCCTTGAACTTTTGGATTTTTCCTTTCGACCACCTGGGCGCCAGGCCCCATTCTCCCCCGTAGGTCACCTGGGTGTAGCTCTGCACCTGCTCGACCCGGACGTTGTTGGTGATACACTTCCAGTCGAAGTCCGTTTCTCCCAGCCGGCGCACGTAGATGTTGTACGCCATCGTGAACGGCAACAGCTCGATGGACGTGGAACTCATGCACCACAGCCCTTCCGGAAACGACATATCCACTTCCAGGATGTCGAAATCGGACCCCACGGTCACGTAGGTGTAGGATTCGGCACAACGCAGTTCGACTGAGGCCGTGTACTCCGTCTTGGTGGATTTGAAATTATCCACCGCGTCCTGCCACAGCCAGCCGTAGCGGGCCTGGATGGTCACTTCCTTGAAGTTGTAATAGGGCTGGTCGTTTAACTGGAACCCCCACAGGGCGCAGATCGGTCCCATCCCGATGCAGATCAGGGCGTTCAGGTACTCGTCATCTTCCACGTATTCGGTGAAGGACCCGATGATGTTGCCGTAGACTTTGTGGGCCCCATACCACTTCGAGACCGGGATGCCCTGCTGTTCGGTGTTTTGCGGGGTCCAGGAATAAGCCTGGGAATCCAGGGAACTGTCCGCCGACGGGTTGGAGACGTTGGCGGGGATCAAAGCATTGATGACCAGGCCGCCCACCATTGTAATGCCGGCGGTGGCGATAGATCCCCATACCGGTCCCAGCTCCGGAATCAGGTAATACTGGCCGAGCGCGATGGCGCCGATGGTAAGTCCGATCATCAGGACGGCGCGCAGGATGTTGTCATCGCCGAACGTCGCGCAGACCACGATAAAATCCCCAGGACAGGGGAAGGTCGTCGCCCATTTTTCCCTGGGGACCAGGACTCCGTTGACGTGAATGACGCAGGGGACTCCGGCCGGGAAGAATTCGTCACGCAAGTCGAGCAGCGAACGCGTCGGGACGGGCGGCAGCACTTCCGTCTTCGCCAGTTCCCGGCGGAATGGGTGCTCGATGATGGAAAGGGAAAGGTTATCGTGCATTGAGATTATTTTCTTTTGTTTATAGCCAAATCGATAAGTCCTTTATTCTCAAGGCTTCTCTCGACTATTTTTATTATTTCTGATTCGATACTTCTGCTCTCATTGTATTTTTCCCACTCGCGAGGATTCATTGCGAGCATCGTCCGCGATAAAATCGGCAGATTCCCCCCCTTGGCGACTACAACCCATCCGTCCCCATCAACGTGAGTCACGATATCTCCGATGTCCAATTTTTCGAATTCTTCCGTTGTCATAAATTTTCTCCTATTTCCCAAAAACCGGTGATCCTGTTCTTCCATACCTGTGAATCCAGCCGTTCCACTCCCGCCCGCATCCGGCGCTGGATGTGGATGAACCGGCGGCAGTCCGCGAGCACCATGCCGATGTGCGTGGAAAACCTGGGATGAATGCGAAAGGTCACCAGGCAAAACGGACGGGGCCCCGGAAGCTGGACGAAGTTGTGCGCCCGGCTGCCATCGTGGATCGCGGTATTGATCTCCGACTTGTCGCTGCTGGACGCATAATCATCCGGCATGGGCAGCCCGGCGCGTTTCCGGGTCTCGATTACCAGGCCGTAGCAGTCGTAGACGTCCGGCCCCCGCCCGCCCCAGGCGAACTCTTTGCCGAGGAGATCTGTGAAGCGGATGGCGGATGGCGGATGGCGGATTCCATTATCGGCATTCATTGCTCGGCCCCATGTCCCGGTATGGACAAGCCCATATTTCCTTACCATCTAACTGCGCACGGATTCCCTTATTGAATGCGGCGGCAAATGGTCCTCGCCAGCGATGTCTATCCGATACCCGACACCCGACATCTGTCATACCAACCTCCATCCCTTGAGGTTCAGTCCCGGATACCCCCCGAACCGGCTGGTCTGGTTCAATTCCTCGCATCGTTTCCAGGTCCGGTCGCAGGTCGTTTCCGCTCCCGCGTAGGCGCATTCCACGCTTTTGAACTCCCAGTTGCAGTGCAGCGCGATGAACCGGTTCGGCGGGAATCTCCTTCGCAGCGGGCTGGCCGCTCCCAGGGTAAACGTGATCCATTCCGCATCCGCCTCGGTGGCCAGAATGGAAAAATCCATCTCCAGTTCGGAGAAATCCTCATCCAGGTACCCGGCGTTCACCACCCGCACCGTAACGGTCGCCCCCACCGCGCCGTCCAGGTCCTCCAGGTAGGCATGGATGAGTTGCGTGACGTTGCACACTTTTAGCGACAGCGTGGGGATTTCCCCCTTGCTGTTCTGCCTGGCCGGGTCCAGGTAGAACGGGAAAGCGGTGTAGGTCCGACTCAGAAAAGTGACGTCCTCGGTATTGGAACACAGGTAAAAAACGGTCCCACCGCCCAGGTCGATATCCAGCAGGATCAGCCAGGCATTTTCGCCCGCCGTGAACAGCTTGTTTTTCTCGCGGATGAGGTTGTAGGGGATGACTTTCATGACCTTAAGCCTCTTCCAGCGTCATTTCGGCCCGCCAGCGCAGCTTGCTTCCCGCCGGTGCGTACTTGACCGGTTCCTTGAACCGCACGATCCGCACTACTGCATCGGTCGGATTGGTCCAATTGAATGCACCGGAGCCGACCCCGACGGAAGCCTCGAAACTCTGGAGCGTCGCTTTATCCTCTGCCGACAGATACGAATACGTGGCTTTCCACTGCATGGGCACGCGCGTGGTGCGCGGCCTGGTCTTCAGGTATCCGGCCTCGGATCTCACCCGGATGGTGGGATCGAATGCACGCTGCTCTTCCCAGCCGTCCACGTCCGGGATGTCTGTCAGGGTGGGGAAGTCGAGCATTATCTACTCCGCTGCCGGAACATCTGCCCCAGGACGCCGTTTTCGTTGATGTTTTTGACCACGATGCCGATCACGACCTTTTCGCCGTCCCACTTGGCGGCTCCCCGCTGCTGAACGTCGATGGGGGACGCCGTGTTGTTCACCGTATTGAAGATGATGGTGGGCGCCTGCTGCCGGCCGCTGGTGCTCCACTGGCCCCTGGGGACCACCAGTTCGCCCTGCTGGAGGATGGCCGGGAACTCGTCGGGGGCCAGGCCGGAATGGAGGCGCGGAGCGCCGGCGAAAGCGAGCGGTGAAATCATTTGCAGGGAAGCCGGTTCTCCCGCCACACCCCCCGAATGGAACAGGCCGGCGAAAAAGCTCGGCAGGGCGCTGTCTCCGCCGCTGGAGCCGAAAAGACCTCCCAGCAGGCGTTCCAGGCCGGAGGACATCATCTTCGAGACCATGTTCGAGAACACGTTGGCAATGGAGTTGCAAAACGAGTCCCACAGGTCTTTTGCCGAAGAGATCTCGCCGCTGAACAGGTCCCGAAAAAGCCCCCGGAAGCCGGAAGCGGTGGACGAAAGAAACTTCTCGCTGCCTGCGCTCATCCGTTCGAACGCCGCCTGTCCTTCCTGTCCCATCAGTTCCTGCTGCTCGCGGGTCTTTTCCAGCGCCTGCTGCCGCTCGCGTTCGGCCGAGGTGATTTCGTTCTGAAGCCGGAGCTGGTCTTCCATCGCCCTGGAAACCAGGTCGTAATCACGAGCGGCGGACTCCCCGGAAGAATCCCACAAATTGAGACTGCGCCTGTTTTCAGCCATTTCGATTTTCCTCTGCCGGCACCGGCGGTTCCCCGGCCGGCGTCCGGATTTTGTGCTTCAAAAGTCCCAGGTCGAACCAGAACTGCAAATCGAAGGAATCGTTTTCGAATCGAAACCCGGCTTCCTGGAGCCGGTGTACCCGGAGAAGCGAGGCGACGTACGGACTCGGCGTTCTTTTGATCGCCGGGTTCTTCTCACACTTGCGGCACAGCGCCCGCAGCGTCTTTCCGTCGCAGTCCCCGGCCTTGTCCGGGTCGCAGGAAGGTGCGAGAAGCGATGCAATCTCGCGCTCCAGGTCTATGCTTCCAAAGGGTTTTCCGGCTGTTCGGCCTCCTGCGCCGCCCCCGTTGCTTCGAAAACCGCCGCCGCGACGCTCGCCACGATGTCCCCGGCGTGGCGCACGAGCAGCTCCTTCCAGTCCTGGCGGAAGTCGGCATCGTCGGAGTCGGATGAAAACGGTTTGCCTTCGATGCCCAGGCTCCCCTTGGAAAAGCCGGTGATGATGCGCGACCCGTACTTGAGCCGATTCTGGAAAATCCTGCTCCGAATCTTTTGCCCGCGCCGTTCGAACGCCCCGTTCTGGTAGGCGGCCCGTTCCTCGTTGGTGGGCATGCGATAGAAAATCTGGTGAACGTCGCCCGTTATGCCGTCCTGGATGTCCAGAACGTTTCTCTCCGATGCAAAATCGCGCATGGTGTCTCCTTTGTTAGATTCACCACAGAGGTCACAGAGATAAAGGTTAACTAAAATCAAATACTTAAAACTTGATGCTGAGCTGTTCTCCGTATTCTCCGTGTGTTCCGTGGTGAAATGCCCCTAAATGAACGCGATGGTGAATTCGTCGTCTCCGCCGGTTGAAGCGAGCGAGAAAGGCACTTGGTAGACGGTGATGCCGTCCCTGTCCGAGTCCGCGATTTCGCGGTACTGGAGGGCAGGGGCGTCGATGCGGAAACTGTTGCCGCCGGCTGATCCCACCTGGAGGCTGAACGCCAGAGGTTCGGCATTTTCCCAATGGCTCCAGAACGGGTGCGCGCTCACGGCCGCCGCTTCCGGGTCGAAGCTTCCCTGCGGCTTCCGGCCGGTGATTTCGAAGCCCGCCATCCCGTCCGGGGCCGCGATGCTCTTTCGGGTGGCCAGGACATTGGCGATGTCCAGCTCGATCTTTTGGGCAACGGGGCCGAAACCGCCGATGGCGAGCGCGGCGCCCGTCGCTGCCGGCGGAAGGAGGTTTCCGAGGACCGGCGAGGCGGCGGAAGCGTCCTCCGGGGCCTGGTAGAGGCCCTTGAATTTCCACTCCACGAGGCAGGGCTTGCCCGCTTCGGCGGCGATCCGGAAAGACCCCCGGCAGCCGGTGACCTTATGAAACAGCCGGTCCCGGTACACGTAGAGCGTGCAGGAGGCGAAATCGGCGGACACCGGAGCGTAGACGATATCCGCCCCCCCGGTTACCGTCTCGCTCATGCCGCAGGCACGCAGCAGCACTCCCTCCCAGCCCCAGGCGGGCAGTGCCCCGGGGGCGCCCGTTCCCTTCATTTCCGTTTTGAACGAAGCCTCGATGCTTTTCACTCCGCGCAGGAACCGCACGGGCGAGAGCGTACCCCGCAGGACATTGCGCTCGACGGAATCCCCGGCCGGTCCGATCTTCAGGTCCTGCACGGCGATGGCGTCGGCGTCCTGCGCCGGGACCGGATCGGTCCCGTAGGCGGCTTCGATTTTTGCCAGAACCACGGTTTTTCTGGTCAGCATTGTCCATCTCCGAATCGGCACCTGGTCCGGAACAGGATTTCGTAGACGGCGAAGTCCCGGCCGCCTGCCACGGCCTGTTCGGACACGGGCGCCAGGGGGTCCATTTCCATCCCGCAGGACTGGCCGCAAAGGGCGGCGCGCACGTCTTCGAGCAGGTCGTAGACGCCTTTTTCTTCCGCCGAACCGTGCCGCACCGCGCTTTCGCTCCTGAGGTTTCGAACCAGAACCACCACGCCGAACACCATCTCGCGGTCCTGGAAGCCCGACAGCTTCTGCGAAAACTTCCCGCGAACGTAGATGACGAACGCGGCCGGGCACAGCGGCGCCATTTCTTCGATCGCTTCGACGTCGCGGCCCAGGAACTCGGAAAGCGAGCCGCAGGTGCGAAGGTAGGGCAGCGCGCCCGAAATGCGCCCGATGATTGCCGTTTCTATGTCCGCGATGGAAGGCATGGTCAAAATCCCGAGAGTGTGGACCGGGTGAAAGCGCGCTGCGGATTATCGGCGGCGGCTTCCGGCTGCGACTCGACGGGATTGCCCTCGGGGTCGGCCGGGCCGAGCGAAATCTTTCCCAGCGCCGCCTGTTCGAGAAACCGCACGGCGTTGCGGTATCTTTCGATGCGGTGCTCGGGCACTTTTTCCCGGCGCGAGTAGAGGTTGTAGACGGCGATGTCGGCCGAAAGCCTCCGCAGGGATTCCGGAACGGGCAGGACCGGCACGGCCGTGCGCGTGCCCAGGTATCCGTTTATTTCCTCGTCGGCGTCGCTGATCGCCTGCAGGACCCTGGATTCCACGACGGCCCCCGTCCCCTCGTCGTCCGTGAGTTGGACGAGCCGCGCCTCTTCGACCTGGTTACGAACGTCATCGATAGTGCAGTAAGACATGATTTACTCCCGATTGCGAGTTGCCGGTTCCCGGCGGCGGTTGTGTGCGAGACCGCGAAACCCCTGCCTTCATTCTCTCCCTTATTGCGGCTTCACGGTAGCGCACACGCCGCCATCCGCCATCCGGCATCCGCTACCCGCTACCCGACACCTGCTATCCGTCACGCCAGCCAGGGCACGACCACCAGCTCGGCGCTGCCGAACCACGGGTTGCCGGCCCCCGCGGCGTCGTTGGGGACCTTGAGGATCGACCGGCCGGCGCTTTCCAGCGTGGGAGGCACCACCAGGTGGGTGGGGTTGACTCCCAGGGGCGCGCCTTCTTCGCTTTTGAACCCCATCATGGCGGACCGGGCCGCCGCGTAGCCGGTCGCGTCCAGGGTGTCCCGGCTCCCGTAGGCCAGTTGCCACAGGCCGTAGCCGACGTTTTTGCGGTCGTCCACTCCGTAGAGGTATTTTTTGCGCATGAAAACGTTTTCGTCGTCCGGGCGGTCAACGGCGACAAATTGCGGCCGCTTGCGCACCTGGAGGATGATGGGCTTGACCGGCCGGGAAAGATCGAGCAGGAACCAGGCGTCGCCCGCCCCCTCGCCCGAATTCGACACGCCGGTTCCGCCCACCGGGTGCTTGGTGTCGAAAAAATTCTTCCCGTCGTAGCATGCCGCCGTAAAGCCGGCCTTCAGCAGCGAAAAGACCAGCAGGTCGGGATGCTGCTTGGCGGCCCACGCGAGCCCCTGGATCATGGGGGTGTAGACGCCGATCCGGTCGTCCTCGATGTCGTTTCGGTCCACTTCGATGGTGGCTTCGTAGTCTTTGTTGACGATTTCGTAGTTGAAGGCCGAAAGGTCGCGCACGGCGCGGTCGCCCACCCATTCCTTGAGCATGGGAAAGTCCCCGAGCCACTTGTAATCGACGCTTCGGCCCTCACTGGGGACCTGCATGGCCACCAGGGGCCACTGCGAAGGCGCTCCGTCAAAGGCTTCATTGAATACCGTGCTGAACGATTTATAAATCCCCGAAAGATTTGCCTGGTTGACAATCATGATCTTCTCCTGAAGGAAGCGTTACCGCAGAGACGCAGAGAGCGCAGCCGGAACCTGCCGAACGTATCCCCCCTCTGCTTTTTTTCACCTCTGCGCCCTCTGCGCCTCCGCGGTGTGGGTGTAAGGGTTGGTTATCTTTGGTTTATATCGACGCCCACTTCCGTCGCGCCGATGAATTCGGCGATCCTGCCGCAGGCGACCGAATTGGTTGTTTCCGTGGCCACCGTCTGGTCGTCGGCCACGTTGACCGCCTTCCCCAGGTCGGCGACGGCCATGCCGGAGGCGGCGAAGCGAAATACCCCTTTGCGCCTCAGCCGCACCGTGGCGGCCCCGTTTCCACCCGAAGCGTTGTCCACGTGTTCGAACGCCACGCCGACGAATCTGAACCCGGCCGTGTCGGCACCCGGCTCCGCGTAGCCGCCGGAATTGAGGCATACCAGCGACCCGGCGTAGATGACGGCGCCGGCCGCGACCTTGTACTCGATCTCGATCCCTTCCCGGTAAGTGGTCTTCCTGTCATTGGTGAGTGCGCTCATATCGGTTTCTCCCCTGTTGGCGCCGGTGCTGGATACTCGATGCCGAATTCCGGGTGATTGATCCGTTCTCCGCTTCCGTCATCCGGCTTCTGTCATCCGCCATCCGCTACCCGTTATCTGTTTTCCGGTTGGTATTTTTCCCAGATCTTTTCGTCGATCCCCATCAGCTTGTTGATGTAGAGCTGCATGGTGTCGGGAATGTTTCCTGCGGGAGTGCGGGGCGCCGCCGGGTGCAGGGCATCCAGGGGGACCACCTGGGGGGCCTTGGAGACGAACAGGGTGAAGCCTTCCGGGTCGCCGAGCGCGTACTTTTCCGCCCATTCGCGCTGGGCGGGGGTGATTTTTCCCGCTTTGAGCGCTCCGTCCACCAGGTCGTCCCGTTCGCGTTCGGCCAGCTTGCGCTTGAGGGCCGCCACTTCCAGGGTGAGGTCCGGTCCGGTGAGGCGGGCCTGTTTGAGGGCGTGGATGGTGGCCACCGCTTCGCTTTTCCCGGTCCCTTCCGCCAGGCCGAGAGCGTCCAGCACTTCCTTGCAGGCCACGGCCCCCGCCGAATCCTGGAGCCTGCGCACCGCTCCTGAAACCTCTTCCGCGCCGGCGGTTTCCGGCAGGCCGATCTGTTTTGCGATTGTCTTTAGAAATTCCATTCCCTGTTCCTCCTCGGTGGTCGAATGGTTGGTGTCCGCGCCGTGTTTGGCAACGATGGGCCGTATCCAGTTGAGCCGGGGGGCGTTGGTGAGGGCCACCCGGAGAAGTTCCGCAAGCCTTTTGTCGCGGCCGGAGACCAGGAACACGGGGGAGTAGTACCGGTATTCCCTGGCCGCCAGGTACTCGCGGGCGCGTTCGGTCCATTCCGCCACCGCCCACAGCCCGGCTTTCCCGCGGTTTTCCAGCCGCTTGATCCAGCCCGCCGCCGGGGCCTGCACCCCGCCTTCCGTCTGGTGCTCGTAGTCGATCACCATGTCCAGCCCCCTGGCGGCGAACCGCTCGACCACCCGGTCCATGGCGGTTTCGTCCACCACGAAGGCTGCCGAACCCTCGATTTCCACCGTCCCGAACGGGAATACCTGGAACCGTTCGGGAACGGGCGACTCCTCGGGCATCCGGGCCACAAAGCCCAGCTTGTTCTCCTGTTTCACCGTCTTATTCCTTTCCCCCGGCTGCGCGGCTTTTTGTCCCGGCCAGCCGGAACCGCGCCGCCAGGTCTTCCGGGCTGAACCGGAAACCGATTTCCGAAAGTATTTTGTACACTTCGGCGACCGCCTTCATGTCCTCGGGCGGTTCGCACAGGAACCGGAACCGGGGGACGGGGGCGTCCCAGCCGAAATTGAACCCCACCAGCGGCCTCAGGACCTGCTGGGTAATGGTCTTGGCGAGCGCCTTGCTGTCGGCTTCCACCAAGTCCTGCCGGACTTCCGAGTGTACGCGCCCTAGGGCGTAGGAACCCGTCGCCCGGCCTCCCCCGGCCTCCGACGTGAGGGTCTGGCCCAGGACGGCCTTGGACGTCTGGGCGTCGCAAAAGGATGCCAGGCTTTCGTAGACGTTTAGCGAGGACCCTTTCTGTGCTTCGATGAATTCGATTTCCGTGGATTTCGAAATGATGCCCGCGGCGTCGGAGCCGAGCGATCTCACCGCCTGGATCAGCGCCTCGCGGTCCGCCCGGGTGGCCCCCGGTTCGTACTTGCCCACCCGGAGCGGCATGCCGTAGACTTCCGCAAAGCCCATCCAGTCTTTCAGCGCGTAGTTTTTGAACAGGTACATCCAGGCGCACACGCGCATGATCCCGGCGCGGGTGTCGTAGCCCGACCTCGCCCGGCAGCGGTGGTAGACGAACTTGAAGGGCGGCGGGTCGATGCCCCGCACCGGTTCTTCTTCGGTGAGGATTTTCGGGGTCAGGGAGTCCCAGAAGGTGATTTTTTTGGGATGAATCCAGCGCAGTTCCCGGATTGCGGCCT
>LUZZ01000382.1 GCA_001603845.1 Syntrophobacterales bacterium Delta_01
CGGAGACGATGACCACGAGCGCGCCGAGGGCGAAGATGCCCAGGACGACGCTGCTCCGAAGGAGGTCGAAGAGGTTCGGCAGACTCCAGA
Source organism: Syntrophobacterales bacterium Delta_01 (assembly GCA_001603845.1). Lineage (GTDB taxonomy): Bacteria > Desulfobacterota > Syntrophobacteria > Syntrophobacterales > Syntrophobacteraceae > SbD1. The sequence goes on from LUZZ01000382.1 coordinate 91, forward strand.
AGGCGCTGTTGACGCTGCCAACGAAGAGACAGAGCCCCAGGATGGTGAGTCCCACGAGGAACTCGTTCTTCTTCCACAGCGTGTTCCATCGACTCGGCATGGTCATCCCGCCAGTTTCCGGGCCAGTTCGTTCTCGTCCGTGGCGGCCCCGTCGAACTCCTCCACGATCCTGCCCCGTTTCATGAGAAGGATGCGGTTGCAGTTGTGCAGCACTTCCGGAATATCGTCGGACATGATGAGAATTCCCATTCCCTTCGCGGCGAGATCCTCGAGGATGGCGTGGATCTCCGATTTCGAACCGATGTCCACTCCCACCGTGGGGCCGTTGAGGACCAGCACCTTCGGCGCGAGGGCGATCCATCGGGCCAGGACGACCCGCTGCTGGTTGCCCCCCGACAGGTTCCGCACGGGGACGCTCGCCGAGGGCGCGGCGATGCGGAGCCTTCGGATCCAGGCCTCGCCGAAGCGGAGTACCGCCCGGGGGGGCAGCAGTCCGAGGCGCCCCGCGAGGTCTCGTGCCGTGCCCGCGGCGGCGTTGTCGGCGAGAGATTTGCTCAGAAAGAGCCCCTCGGTGAGGCGGTCCTCCGGCACATAGCCGATACCGTTCCGGAGTGCGTCGTGGATGCTTCGGATGGAGACTTCCCGACCTTCGATGCGGATCTCTCCCTCCGTGGCGGGTTCCATGCCGAAGAGTGCCAGGGCGAGTTCGGTCCGACCCGATCCGAGGAGTCCCGTGACGCCCAGAATCTCCCCCGGCCAGAGATCGAAGGAGACGTCCCGGAAACTTCCCTTGCGGGACAGGTGTCGCAGGGAGAGCAGAGGAGTGTCCGTCCTCTCCGGAACGGCGCTTCTGCGGGCTTGGGCGATGCGCCGCCCGGTCATGCAGAAGACGAGCCGCGCCGCGTCGAAGGCGGCCCGGGGTTCGTCCGCCACGACCCGGCCGTTTCGGAGCACCGTGATCTGCTCCGACACGTCCATCACCTCGTCGAGCTTGTGGCTCACGAAGAGGGTGGCGATGTTCCGTTCTTTCAGAGCGCGGATGATCTCCAGGAGCCGTCGTACCTCCGGCCGGGTGAGCGCCGCCGTGGGCTCGTCCATGATGATGAGCCGCGCGTTCTGGAGCAGTGCCCTGCCGATGGCGACGAGCTGTTTGGAGGCCACGGGAAGATCCTCCACAAGCGCTTCAGGATCAAGTTCCACGCCGAGGCGCGAGAGCGCTTCTCCGGCGATGTCCCGGATGCGCCGGCGGGTCACGAGGCGGCGTCTCTCCGCGAGAAGGGTGTTCATGGCCATGTTCTCCGCCACGGTCAGGTTCGGAAAGAGGGAGAAATCCTGAAAGATCACCTGGATTCCCTCGCGGATGGCGTCGATGGGGTGCAGCCGCGAAAAGGAGTGCCCGTCGATGCGGATTTCCCCGCTGTCGTGGTGAACCACGCCCGCGACGATCTTGATGAGCGTGGATTTTCCCGAGCCGTTCTCACCCACGAGACAGCGGATCTCTCCGGGAGCCACGGAGAGATTCGCTCCGTCCAGGGCGCGGACTCCCGAGAAGTCCTTGCAGATGTCCTTCAGTTCCAGGTAGGGGGTTGGCGCCATGAAGACCGTCCTTTCCTTCGCGGGGAGCCCCGCGAAGGAGGCTCCCCGAACGGAACGAGATGCCGCTTCGATGCTAGAAGCTGTATTTGTCCATGTTCTCCTTGGTCACGTCCACCCAGGCCTGGCCGTAGATGACCTTGCCCTTGAGCATGATCTTCTCGTAGCCGGGGACGCCCAGATCCATGCCGTCGGTGATCTCTTTCCCCTCGAGAAGGGTGAGGGCCACCTGGTTCATGGCGTAGCCCGCATCGGCGGGATCCCAGAAGCTGATCATGTCCACCGCGCCGGTCTTGAGGTACTGTCCGGAGACGGAGACGAGGCTCGTCCCCACCACGGCGATCTTGTCCTGAATGCCCATCTCCTCGATGGCGAGTCCCGCGCCCGCCACGTCGACGGCGGAGCTGCCCTGGAGGCCCTTGAGGTTCGGATAGGCCTTGAGCAGTTCCCGGGTCTTCGCGTAGGCAGTCTGCTGGTCGTCGTTGGTCTCGATCTTGTCCCCCACGAGCTTCATCTTGGGGTACTTCTCCCTCTGGCGGGCGATGGCGGCATCGACCCATTCGTTGTGGGTCTTGGAGGTGAGGCTTCCCACCATGACGGCGTACTCGCCCTCTTCGTTCATGAGCTTCGCCAGGGCGTCCATGAAGTGTGCGCCGTAGGCGGCGTTGTCGAAGGCCTCCACGTCATAGTTCACGTTCTTCTGGTTCGAAGCCTCGTGGGTGACGACGATGATTCCCTGATCCATGGCCTTCTTGAGCACCGGTTCGAGAGCTTCCGGCGAGAAGGGGACGACACAGAGCGCATTCACCTGCTGGGCGATGAGGTCCTCGACGACCTGGACCTGCAGCGCTGCGTCGGCCTTCGCCGGTCCCTGCTGGAACGTGGTGTGCCCCGTGGCCTTTCCGAAGGCGAGAACGCCTTCCTCCATGCGCTGGAACCAGTTGACGCCGCTCAACTTCACCACCGTGGCAAGGGTGTAGGTCTCCGCCGCGGACGCGCAGAGCGCCCCGCCGAGAATCGCGCCGAACACGAGCAGACCTGTCAGGAGCACTGCGATGCGTTTCATGAATCTCCCTCCTTGAATTTCCGTCGATGAACTTCCTTCGGTC
>LUZZ01000383.1 GCA_001603845.1 Syntrophobacterales bacterium Delta_01
AGTATCTCGAATACTTGGTATCAGATCTTTTCCGCCGATTCCCGGATGCCCGCCAGTTCGTTTCGGATGCGGTCCATCGCGGCCAGTTTTTCGGTGAGGACGGTTTCCAGACGGGTGGTCTCTTCCTCGCCCTTCGAGCGGAGGTCCATGCCGCGTTCGATGGCACTGGTGACGCCGTCGGAGATGGTTTCCATTTTGGCCGTCACCTGCCGCCGGAAAGCTTGCGCGCTCCGGTTGAGCTTCTCGATGAAGTCGAACCGCAACCGCCCCGCCTGCATTTCGATGGCCTCCTTCATGCGGCGCTTTCTTTTCCCCAGGATCACCCGGTTTGCCGTCCGGAACGCCCAGGCCCGCAGCCGTTCCAGCCTCCCGCTGATGTAGCGCGGCACCACCTGGGTCAGGGAATCGGCCAGCATGTCGAGCCCCACGGCCTCCGTTTCGTACTTGTAGTAAAAGGACGATTCGGAACTCCACACCGATTCGGCTTCCACCGCTTCGAAGGGGACGGAAAAAAGCTGCGAGGAAAACCCCAGCAGCGAGTCGATTATCTGGTTGATATTGGCCGCAAACCGGCGGCACACGTCGTCAAAAGCCTTTGACAACGTATCGTCCGCCCGGTTTTTCCAGGCGGAAAACTCCACTTCGATCCTTTCGCGCACGAACTCCGCCAGAGCGTCGTTCAACTCCTTCAGCGAAAGGTCTTTTTTCTCCTCGTAGAACCGGTTGAACTCCTCCTCCATGCGGGAGGCGAGGTCGGTTTTGAGCCGCACGAGGTCTTTGTCCAGCTCCCTGACGATTCGGCGGTCCAGTTCGGCGTTGAACAGGGCGTCGAAATCGCGCCGCTGCCGCAGCAGTTCCTCTTTCTTGCTCTCGAAGGCCTTGATCTTGTCCCGGATTTCCTCGACGGGGGTCTTGAGCGACTTCAGTTCGAGTTCGATTTCCAGTTTCGCGGCGGCCAGGATTCTCAACAGGTTCTTGGAAACCGATCCCAGCAGGACTTTTCCCTTTTCCTTCATCAGAAACCGGTCCAGGGCTTCCGAGAAGGCGGGCAGGCCGCTTCGGGCAAGCTTTTCGGGCGAGCCCTCCATCCGGCCCTCCAGGGCCAGCTTGGCCGATACCGGAAAGATCCTGGCTTCCGCCCCCGTGATCTCTTCCAGGGTGTCTCTCGAAAACGAAACCGACCGCTCGACTTCCTCTCCGGGCAGGTAGTCGATTTTGTTCAACAGGAAAAAAATCCGGTCGGCAAATTCCCGCACGTCGCTCAAAAATTCCAACTCGGCGCTGCCCGCCGGCTGGTCGACGGAGAGCAGGAAAAGCGCGCCGTCCGATTTGGGAAGGTAGCTGTAGGCGACATCGGTATTGTGCAGGTAGACGGAACCCACGCCGGGGGTGTCCACCAGCCTCACGCCGTCCTTGAGGTAAGGCGAGGGGTAAAGCACCACGACCTCGCGCACTTCCTTTTCATTGCGGGGGTTTCCGCTTTCGGTGACGTATTCCGGGAGCTTTTCGACGGGAATGTCCAGGATTCGGCCGTCGTTGAAAAACACCTTCACCGCGAGATTTTCGCCGTAGACCAGGATGGTGACGATGGAAGTCAGCGGCACGACGGAGACCGGCAGCAGGTCGGTGCCCAGCAGGGCGTTGATGAGGCAGGTCTTCCCGCGCTTGAACTGCCCGACCACCACCAGGTTGAAGGTATTGGTCTCGATCTTTTCCTTCAGCTCCAGGCAGGACTGGCGGTCGGTAAGGCGCAGGTCGAGCATCTGCCCGATGGCCGCAAGGATGCCGTCACGCAGGACTTTGTAATCGTTGATGGCCCCGGGGGGGTTTTCGCCCTGGTCGCGGGCCGGTTGCGCAATGCCTGGCATGGGTTCTCCAGAATATTAAACAAGCGATTCGCCCGCAAACCGGGAGTCTGCGGCCAATCGCTTTCTTTTGCACCAGAGGCGCCATTAACCTATAATGAACCCCCGACCAATTCGCAAGGCAAAAACAAAGACCCGGATTCAAAAGGATTTGATGCACGCGAAGCCGCAAAGCGAAGAAAGGTCGTGGTTCCGGGCGAATTTTCTTCTCTTTTTCGATTTTCCGCGGCTTGGCGCGGCATAGAGGAATTTCAGGATTTTGAGTATGCGCAAAAGAGTGGTTTCGGAAGGCCCGGGGGGAAGGGGTGTTTTATTCACGCTGTTGTGGGCCGCACTGGCGGCCCTCCTGTTGGCGGCAAGCCCGGACCGGGCCATGGCGGACCACTATGCGGGCCTCAAAAGGAGTCTCATCGAAGAGGGGTTTTCCCGGCAGCAGGTGGAAGACCTTTTTCGCCCCGTCCACGCGCCCATGTTCGGGCTGGTTTCGAAAACGCTTCGCTCCAGGGAGACGCCGCTTGACTACGATCATTTCCTGACGTCTTCGGAGGTCGCCAGGGCGCGCGATTTCATCGCCGCGTACCGCGACGCCTTCTCCCGCGCCGAGAGCGCTTTCGGAGTGGAACCCGGCGTGATCGCCGCCATCCTCCTGGTGGAAACCAACCTCGGGTCCTACACCGGCAAAACGTCCACGCCCGCCGTGTTTTCCACCTTCGCCGTGCTGGACCGCAAGGAAAACCGCGACCTCGTCTGGAAGATGCTCCCGCGCCGGGACAGGCGGAGGTGGGGGCGCGAGGCGTTCGACCAAAAGCTTTTGGACCGTTCCCGGTGGGCGTACCGGGAACTGGTGGCCCTCCTGGAATGCGAGAAGTCCCACAACCTGGAGCCCCAGACGCTGCGGGGCTCGGTCATGGGCGCGGTGGGCCTGCCGCAGTTTCTTCCGAGCAGCCTGCAGCGCTACGGCGCGGACGGCAACGGCGACGGCCGGATCGACCTTTTCGACCCGCAGGACGCCATTTTCAGCACCGCCAACTACCTGCGCGGCCACGGCTGGGGCGAAGCCCGCTTCCCGGCCGACAGGGAGCAGGTGATCTGGGCGTACAACCACAGCAGGCCTTACGTGCGGGCAGTCCTGGGGATAGCGGAACGGCTGGGGGAGTGAACCATTGCAACGTAGGCAGTGAATTCCATGGTGGGCGGAACGGAAGTGGAGAGCGCGGCCTGATGGAAAACGCCAAAGTCGAGACAAAACAGGACATATTCAGAATTCTCCACGAGAACCGGCATCGCCTCCTGGCGCTGGGTGTGAATAGAATTGGCCTCTTTGGTTCTTTCGTTCGCGGGGAGCAACGTGCCGGGAGCGATATCGATCTCCTCGTGGAATTCGAGACCGGTCGAAAATCGTTCGATGCGTTATGGAACTTGCCTTCTGGCTCGAAATGATTTTGCAGCACAAGATTGAACTCGTTACCGTAGAGTCCCTCAGCCCCTACATAGGCCCATATATTTTGAAAGAGGTCGAGTATGCCGCTATCGCCGCTTGAGTATCTGCGCCATATCCTCGATGAGGCGGATTATCTTTTATCCAGAGCGAGCATTTAGACAAAAATACCTTCCTGCGCAATGAAACTCAAAAACGCGCTTTTGTCAGAAGCATCGAGATCATAGGAGAGGCATCAAAGAAGGTTGCGACGGAGTTGAGGCAACGATATCCGGATGTGGAGTGGCGCCTGATCGCCGCCATGAAAGCAACCGCGCACCCGGATGCCCGTTTCCGGGTAGGGAGTTCAAGGGGTCCAATAAGGCGTGTACGACGGTGGCGGCGCTTGGGCATGCGGCATCGAATCCCCGGCATCCGTCACGGGGCGCCCGCCCCTGTTAAACCGGACACGTGCGGGTGGGCTGGTCCAGCTTTACCCTGATTTCGTAGACCCCGCCGATGAGCGTGCTCTGGATCACGTAATCGAGCTTGTGGAAAACGCCGAAAACCCGTTCGTTGCCCACCGCGATGTAGGAAATCATCTGCTTGATGCCCCGCGACTTGGCCTTTTCGGTAATGTGGCGAAGCAGGAACGTGGCGACTCCCCCCCGGGCATGTTCGGGCTGGACGGCGAAATCGAGTTCCGCCGTCATGATCTCGTCGTCCACCGTGAAGTGGGCGATGGCCACCACACGTTCGGCGTTGATTTCGCCGGCGAACCCCAGGACGCACATCACCTTGCGGTAGTCGATATTGACCATCGCCTTGACGTCGTAGAGCGGAAACACCTTCATCGAGGACAGAAACCGCACGTAGGCCTCTTCGCGCGGCAGGGAGTAAAAAAACTCTTTCAGGGCGCGCTCGTCGGCCGGTTTGGCCGGCCGGAACAAGATGCGCCGGCCCCCTGCCAGTTCCATGGTCTTTTCCCAGTCGAAGGGATAGATCGCCCGGACCGGCGCCGCTTTCCGGTCGCGCTCCACGAAGTGGAGTTCCTTGGCGGCTTCCATGAGTTCGTCCCGGAAATCGGGATGCGCGATGGAGATGAGCGTCAGGGCGCGCTCCCGCACGCTCTTGCCGTGGAGGTAGGCCGCTCCGTATTCGGTCACCACGTACTGCACGCCCCCGCGCGTCATCACCACTCCGGCCCCTTCGCTGAGCGCCGGGACGATCCTCGATTTCGTGCCGTCCAGGGTGGCCGAAGGGAGCACCATGATGGCCTTGCCGCGATTCGACCCGCGGGCCCCGCGCAGAAAATCGATCGCTCCGCCCACCCCGCTGTAGATCTCGTAGCCCAGCGAATCGGAACAGACCTGGCCGGTGAGATCCACTTCCAGGCCCGAGTTGATGGAGACCATTCGGTCGTTTTGCGAAATCACCAGGTAGTTGTTCGTGTAGTCGATGGGGTAGAGGGCCACCATGGGGTTGTCGTCCACGAAATCGTAGAGTTCGCGGGACCCCAGGCAGAA
>LUZZ01000384.1:0-970 GCA_001603845.1 Syntrophobacterales bacterium Delta_01
ATAAAATTCTCTGGCTATATGAATAGATATTGCTGCCAACCATGACCAGGAGGCGCACCGTGGGGTATCCGGCCAAGGTCCAACTCATCAAGCGCAAACAAATGGAAGAAAGCGAGTGTTTTGATGCGATATGAATTGCGGCTGGCGACCACGGCGCTGGGAGTGGGCTATTTTGCCTGCTACCCTCCCGCACAGGCGTCTTTCGACCAAAACCTGGAATATCTCCGGGCGGCTCCTCTCGATGATTTCATGCACCGGCACCTGGTGGACCGGATCGGCACCCTGGATGCCGGGACGGTGGAGCGTATCCTCGAACTGGCGTGGGGACGGGACCCCGTCGTGATGGGGCTGGTCTACGAGGCGGCCCTGTCTTTTAAGGCCCTTTCGGGCCTGGTGCGGTATTTCGATCGCAGTCGCATCCGGTCGATTTTGCCCCACACGCCTCTGATTCTCGCCGGGGCGAGCCTCTTGGAAGACCGGGAGCTGCACGGCAAATGGATCGAAATCTTCGAGGCAAACATCGCCGAACACCGGCCCCTCCCGGCGCCCGAAGCAGCCGGCTTGCCCCTTCTCTACCCGGAAGATGCTTTTCCGCCCGCGCCCGGCGTCCACATCGGCGATATTCACCGCCGGGTTACGGCCGACCGGAATATTGCGGAAGAAAAAACGCCCCCGGCGGCCGAAACCGCGCGCCGGGCGCTGGAAAAACTGGGAGCGCTGGGCCTCGTCCAGGGAGATGAACTCCCTCACCGCTCGTCTTTGAGTCCCCACGGCTTCTACCGGAAATGGCGTCTCGATCTTCGGGTGCAAAACGGCCGGCACGACTACTCGGTAACGGGCGTTCAGACCAGCTACGGCCGGGGGCTGACCCGGGATGCGGCCCGGGCGTCCTATGCCATGGAAATGGTCGAACGGGCGTCTTCTTTCGCCTCTTTCGGCCCGGAGGGCGCTCTCGGCTACACCCGCCCCT
>LUZZ01000384.1:1007-11238 GCA_001603845.1 Syntrophobacterales bacterium Delta_01
CCCCTACGCGGACCAGCCACTCTACTGGCTGGAAGCTTCCGAACGCGGCCCCGGCGGCCACCGCCCGGCGCTCGTCCCCGCGCAGGCCGTTTTCCTTTTCTGCAACCTCGACGAGATCGACCTGTTCAGCGGCCTAGGCTCAACGGGCCTCGCTTCCGGCAACACCATGGAACAGGCCAGGGTGAGCGCCCTTCTGGAAGTGATCGAACGCGACTGCGAGGCCACCACGCCCTACGACCCGTCCAGGTGTTTTCGCGTGGAACCCGCGGGCGACGACCTCGGGGCCCTGCTGGCAGGCTACCGGGCAAAAGGCGTGCATCTCCGGTTCCAGGACCTCACGGCCCCCATGGGAATCCCGTGCTACAAGTGCTTCGTCGTCGATGCGAACGGCCGCGTCTACAAGGGCACGGGCGCCCATCTGGACGGCCGCAAAGCCCTCGCCTCCGCCCTCACGGAAACCCCCTACGCCCCCATTCCCGGCACCCCGCCGTCGGTCCCCGTCGAAGGCCCGGCCGCCATCGATTCCCGAGATCTTCCCGCCTATGGCACCGGAAACGCCGCGGCCGACCTGGAAATCCTGGAAACCCTGATCACGGCGAACGGCTGCCGGATTTTCTACGTGGACCTCACGCGAAAGGACATCGGCATCCCGGTCGTAAGGGCCGTCGTCCCCGGAATGGAACTCTCGGCCGACTTCGACCAGTTTTCAAGAGTAAGTCCAAGGCTTTTCGATAATTACATGACGATGAGCCGCTGAGTAGCGGGCGGGGGCATAGGGGATGGGTCAATAGAGATAGAGACTTGGGGCATGACGCACCAAAGGGGAGCGGGCTTTAGTGTCGTATTATAGGACTTAGCCCGATCCTTCATAGATGAGCCTCCCCGAATGCCAGAGTTACTTCTCGTCAATCGATTATGGAAGAATATCGCCAATTTTGTCAAAGAGATCAACAAAGATTGGCGAGCTAATCAATAAATAGCCAGCAAGATTGAACTCACAATCTCTCATGGGCTCAGAATGTCGTATTATGAACTGCCGTTTTTGTTTATCGATATCAAACGCAACCGAGTTTGAATGGAAGTTAGGATGTGAGAATTCACAGAGGAATGCATAGCAGTCTGTGAGGATGTCAAACTGCTTGGATGTCCCACCCAGAATATTTTTGCTGACCGACTTGTCTACATGTTCCAGCAATGTAAGTACTTGCTTCGCCTCAGGGACATCCTGACCTACTCTATCACGGCGACCAAGAAGCTGCGTGCAGATGTCTCGGTCAATTATTTCAGGATCAAGATGTCCACTAGATAAAGATTCAAGCCTCTTGTGTAAATAACCCATCGCACCAGTGGTCTCGAAATGACCTCGAATTGCCAGTGTCATAGTATACACATTGTCTAGTACAAGGGCTGAGAGGGCACCTTCAAACAGATTGATCGCACGATGCAAAAGCACTTGCCGCAAAATCAACGAATACTCTCTGATTCTTCGGGTATCGCCCCAAGAACCTTGAGGTGGAGCTTTGCAGACTGTTTCAATTCTGGCAAGCAACTCACTATGGGCAACTTCGTACTCTTCGACTTCTTGCCTTTTCCCACGACTCTCGAAAGCTTCCCTTATCAATAGGTACTCTAGCATCTTAAATTGCCTCAAGGAAAGGGTCAAAAGACCATAAAAGATAATACATGGCCTAGCACTGTCCTTCACGGTCCCTAGCATAGATCAACATATACCTCTATAATTCATCTATAGGATTCTGGCAGTCAAATAAGTTTAACTGTTTATTGTGGTTTTCCTTGTTCACTTTCTTCTTGTGGTGCTTTGTAGATTGCTGATTGCGATGGATTCTACCTGATGGCGAACTTTCAACGCAATGTGGTTTATGGTGTACAGCGGGATTAGTACTAGAATTTGTAAGATTCGATATCTTTTCGCTCACTGTGCCTGACTTCGGTGGGGGAACCGTGTAATATGAACTGCCCTCATCCCCTTCAGAGACTTTTGCGTTAGGAAATAGACAAGAGTACTTTGATCGTAATTCAGGCCAGAATGTCTCAAAAGCTCTGTCTACAACGGAGTCCTTTATCGGTTTTTCAAGCGCTTTGTTGAACGACTTAACAAGATGTTTTGCACCAATTTCGTCCACCTGCAGACCGTTGAATTGATTCAATGGCTGCTTTAGTTCTCCATAATTGATGTCAAGCAAGATGGCAGCAACTTTGGATTTGCCGAGCCCTTTAATCATGCCACCTGCTTCAAAATGAATCCAAGGGGAAAGAAAGTTTTCACGCGTAATGCAGAGGACTCCACAGTCGCAATTACTGAGTTCGTTGATGATTTCGGTAAACCAAATAGTTCCTTTATCTATATCCTCACTTGATAGCCAGACTTCTGTGCCAGGCAGCACTTGCTCTAGCCATGGCTTCAGCACTTCGGCGAACATCCGGCTCCTATTGCCTGACCAGCTGATGAATACCCTCATGACGTATCACCATCTTCCTGGGGAACCTAGGTACTTATGCCCAAGTACGAAGTGAAATAAGTCTGTAATAAAAGAACGTTTTCAATTTGCATCACCCGTTCCAGCAAGTAGTAACCTGCCAATTTACAGATCCACTCGTGGATGTTCACGGCAATTTCTATTTTTATGAGACTACCAGGTAATAGTCAAGCTTTTTCAACGTCTTGTCGATGGGGAATATAGCAATGTGGAGTGGGAACTGTTTTACCGTGCCCTCTGGTATTTATATCGAACGAATTGGTGGTCACAATAAAGCCGTGCCCACCCTACACGATGAACAATTTCATTGTGATACTGATGTATTTCGAAATGGGTGCCTGTCAATTACAAATGTATTAAATGGGGGTGTACGTTACACTTGACGTAACCTTGTCGGGACCTCGAATTTCGGGCGCAAGGGCGGGAAAGGTTCCGCAGCGTCGGGAAGCCGGTGATGGTATTCGTTTGTTGCAATGAAAGTCAGCTTCCGATGATCTCGTTCAGGTCTTCGATGATCTGGTCCAATTCTTCGGAGGATACCGAGGCGATTTTTTCGCCTATCCGGCTTCCATCCTATGATTCGCGGCTGAACGCGTCCAGGCCGGTGATGTCCCGGCCGATTATCAGGGTGTGGATGTCTTCGGTTCCTTCGTAGGTGTTGACGGTTTCCAGGTTGAGCATGTGGCGGATCACCGGGTAGCCGAGGCTGATGCCGTTGGCGCCCAGGATTTCCCTGGCCGTGCGGGCGATTTTGAGGGCTTCGGCGGCGTTGTTCATCTTGGCCATAGAAATGTGGGTGTGGCGGGCCCGGCCTTCGTCCTTGAGCCTTCCCAGGCGGAGGCACAGGAGCTGGGCCTTGGTGATTTCGGTGATCATTTTGGCAAGCTTTTGCTGTACGAGCTGGTAGGAGCCGATGGGGGCCCCGAACTGGATTCTCGATTTGGCGTATTCCAGGGCGGTTTCGAAGCAGGCGAGGGCCGCTCCGACCGCCCCCCAGGCGATCCCGTAGCGGGCTTCGTTGAGGCACAGGAGGGCGGACTTGAGCCCGGTGGTCCCCGGCAGGAGGTTTTGTTCGGGGATGGAAACGTTGTCCAGGGTCAGCGCCGAGGTGACGGAGGCACGCAGCGAGAATTTTTTGGCGATGTCGCGGGCGAAAAAGCCCGGGGTGCCTTTTTCCACCAGGAAGCCCCGGATGGAGCCGTCTTCGGTTTTTGCCCAGATCAGCGCCACGTCGGCCAGGCTGCCGTTGGTGATCCACATCTTGCGGCCGTTGAGGACGAAGCGGCTTCCCCTTTTGACCGCGGAAGTCAGCATGCCCTGGGGGTTGGAGCCTGCGTGGGGTTCGGTGAGGCCGAAGCAGCCGATCTTTTCGCCCCTTGCCAGCGGCGGGAGCCACCGTTCTTTTTGTTCCCCGGTTCCGAACTCGCTGATGGGAAACATCACCAGCGCGTTCATCACGGAAACAAACGAACGCAGCCCGGAATCGCCCCGTTCCAGTTCCTGGCAGACAAGGCCGAAGGCCACGTTGTTTTCCCCCCGACCGCCGTATTCTTTCATCTTGAAGCCGAAAAGGCCCAGCTCGGCCATCTCGGGAACCAGGTCCGCCGGGAAGATCCCCTTTTCGAAACAGTCCGCGGCCCTCGGAAGGTACCGGGACTGCACCCAGGCCCGGACGGCGTCCCTGGCGCTTTTTTCGCGGTCCGACAATAAGTCTTCCACCAGATAATAATCGGTTCCCCTGTCATTCTTCATGCCGTTCGGTCCCCGGCCGGTTTCAGCCGCGCAACGCGTTCATTTTTTTATCCGCCGCAAAATTGCGCACTCGCTTTTGCTTCTGAAATCAGAAATAATCACTGCGCCGCGCGATGCGGGAGCGGCGGGCCGAATTTTCCATTATCTGAGAGATGTCATGGTATTAGACTTGAAATAATTCGGCTTAAGTTGTACTTGAAGCGGAGACACGTTGCCGGGGGGGGGAATTGATGCCATTTCTTGTTTCGGACGACCAGACCAACCCTTCAACCATCCTCCAGAGCATATTTCATATCCACGAAGGACTGTGCCGCGGCCTTTCGCATTTTTCAGGTCCGAGCCGGGCCGCTCTGCTGTATGCCGAAACCCAGGAAGCGCCGCCTCGGCTCTACGATCCGCAACGGCTCCTGGAAGGCCACCAGCCCATCCTGGAAAAACTCTACCTGCAGTCGGATTCCTGGCGGAAAAGCTTCCCGGAAATCCAGCAGGCCAGGCTCTGGAGGCACCTGTACCCGGAACGAAAGCTCGATCTTTCGGGCCTCATCTCCTGCGGCGGCAGGACCCGGTCCATTTTTTACCAGATGTGGTTTACGGAGCATCACCCCTCCATGTGCTCGACCGGCCCCACCGAAAGGTGGCTCGAACACGCCGTGTGCCTGCTCGCCCACGACTGCTCCAACTTCGACTGGTTCTACACCCAAAACTCCCAGTACGTGCTCCGGGAGTATTCCACCCACGCCGTCCACGACTACATCAGCGACGAGCTGGATTTCAGCTTCGGCCTGGACAGCCGGATCGACGTCTACGCCATACTGGACGCGGTGCTGGGGATTTCCAAGACCAGGGAGGAGGGGGCGTGGCCCCGGGGGGCCATCGCTTTCGTCGATCCTTCGGTGATGGCCGAAGCGTCGTTCATGGTGCGCTTTCCCGATGCCGACAAGCTGATCCTGTCCAATTACAAGCACGTCAGAAAACTGCTGCTGTCGGTCGAAAATTCCCGGCGGATGCTGGTTTCGGACGGCCGGCGCATCCTCGGGGTCTCCAGCGGCATACTGCCGGAAAGCCGCATCACGGCCGATTTTCGAGGCGGGTACGGGTTTTTGCGGTTTTCGGGCGAACTGGTGTGCAGCTTTTCCGACGGGAGTTTCCACTCATCGAACCGCAAGCCCAACCTGGTGCAGCTCGAAGAGCTCCTGCTGGACCCGCACAGCGATTTCAACCAGCGCGACCTGCTCTTCCGGATCGTGTCCAGCATCGTCAGGAAAGCGGGCGAACAGCGGCACGGGGCTTCCATCGTGATCGATCTCAATCCCGAGCCCGTGCAGATTTCCGGCCAGCGGCTGGAAGAGCCGATCAACCTGTGGGATTCGCACCTGCTGGACCTGGCCAAGGCCCTCTCCAAGGTGGACGGAGCCCTGCACATCGGGGTGGACTGCCGGCTGTACGGGTTCGCGTGCCTGTTGGACGGCAGGTCGGTGCCCGCCGAAAACCGCGCCCGCGGCGCCCGGTACAATTCGGCCCTGCGGTTTACGGCCGAGCAGAAAAATATCATCGTGGTGGTGGTGTCTTCCGACAGGCCGGTTTCGGTGATCTACAACGGAGTGGACCTGTCGGCCCCGGCCGACCGGGAACCGCTCCAGCAGCTCCGCACCGATCCCCCCACTCTCGAATCATGGATTGCGGATTCCGGGGAGCGGGAATCTCCCGACATCACGCCCACCGCCGCCTGACGTCTTCAAGGCGATCCGCAGATCGACCGGTACGGGCACCGCTCTTCGCAGGGCCGGTTTTCCTGCAGCCACAGGGCGGGGATACCGCCTGCCGCGATCCCGTTGAGCGCCGCCGCAATCTTTCTTTCCCACTCATCGAGAATCGTCGGGTTGTCCGGACCCGAAGGAAAGCTCAGGTGGTGTTTCACCTTTCCGGGCGCGCCGAGGTCGATGTAGCCCGCACCGAGGTTGGCCGCCCCGGCCCGCGCCCCTTCCACCAGCCCCCCGGCGACAGCGAGCATATAGACGGGAAGCTGGGGCTGGGTCCGCTCTTCCTCCAGCTCTTTCCTGGCAGGGACGACCCCCGTCTTGTAATCCCAGCACACCAGGCCCCGGTCCGGGTGGGTATCGATCCTGTCGAGCCTTCCCCGAATGGCGGCCGGGCAGCCCGCAAGCTCCAGCCCGGAAAACGGCGACTCGACCCTGCTCCACGCCCAGCCCTCGGCGAGCCTGGCGCACTCCTCGTCGAGCCACCGGGAAAGAAGCCCCCCGTATTCGGGGGTCCCCAGCAGCCGTTGCCGTTCCACTCCCCATAGGGTTTCCGAAGCGCGGGCGCCGAGCTTTTCGTCCACCACGTTTTCGAGAAGGGAAAAGAGCCGGTCGAAATCCGGGGCCGCCGCCGGGGTGCCGGTGCCGGTCCCCACGGCCCGCCAGACGAATTCGGCGAGGATGTCGTGCACGGCCTGTCCCCTTTCCAGGGGCGAAATGCTGGCTTCGACGTCCGGGATCTCTTCGAGCCTCAGGATGTGGGCGAAGAAAAACCGGGCCGGGCACACCAGAGCGTCCCGGAGCGAGCTGACGGAAACGGGGTCGGCAAACGGCCGCGGCCGGATGTGGAAATCATCCTCGCAAGCCGGGGCAAACGGCGGGCCGCCCGCGGCCTTGATGCTCTGCCGCACCCAGCCGGCCCGCTGCATGGCGGGCATGGCGTCTTTCCAGGGGATCGCCGGGCCGGTCTTCTGCTCCAGCTCCTGGGGCCAGAAGGGCGAGGGGAGGCAGACTTCGCCCTCGCGGTTCATGGCGGGGCGGCTCAGGACAATTTCGGGGGCCGAGGCCAGAAAATTTCCGTAAAAATGCCGCGCAAATGCGAACTGGCTCTCCGCGGTCCCGCCCAGCACCTTTTTGCGCTCGGCGGGGGAGAGAAGCGGAAGCGAACGGGCCGACCGGGGAAAGGCCCCGGCGGTGAACCCGGGAACGAAGATCTTGGCGAAGCTCAACCCGCGCGCCTCCAGCCAGTGGAACACCTGGATGCCGGCGTCTTCCAGGCCCGTCTTCTGGCTCTGCACGCGCGATGCGCCCGCGGTGAGGATTTCGGAAAACTCCGGAAGAGAGACCTCGACGGCGCCGAAATCGCGCTCGAAGCGGGTAAGCAGCGTATCGAAGTCCTGGCCGCATATCCGGTCCAGCTCGCCGGCAAGCACCGGGAACTCGAACTGCGCCCACAGGCGCCGGAGGTGCGAAATCCACACCGCGGCGCTCTCCCTCCCGGCGTGAAGCAGGGGCGAAAGCGCCGCGCCGATTTCGGAACCTTCTTCCGGGAAGATTTCCTTCAACACCTCCCGCGCCGTGCGCAAAAGCTTGTCCAGGCCCGCGTCCACCCGGCGGTTTCGCCACAACAGGTCACAGAGGGCGAGCCTGCGGTTCCAACGCGCGAAGGCCCCGTAGTAGGGCGAGCGGAGAAGGGCGAACAGGTCCTCGCGCGCCTGGTTTCCGGCGGCGAACCGCACCGGGAGCAGGGCGGCGCGAAACAGGGGCATTTCGGCGAGATTGCGGTCGGGCGGCAGGTTGTAGGCGGCCCGGTCGCCGGAAAGGGGTTCTCCCAAAAGGTCCTGGAGGGTGTCGGCAAGCGCCGGGCCGAAGGTGCCCGCGTCCAGGGACACGACCGCCATTTCGTGGAGGGTGCACCGGGAGGGCGCCAGGAGGTTTTCCACCAGGCCCGACATTTCCTGGCCGGGGTCAGGGAACACCAGCGCCCGCGGCCGGGCCGTCCCGCTCGGAAGCGGCAGGAACCGCGCGCCCCCCGACCGATTCAGCGCCCCCAGAAGTTGTTTTTCCCAGTGGCCGGCAAACTCGAAGCCCACGAAGGCCATGTCGGGAAGCGGCGCGGCGGTGCGTTCCAGGGCGCGGCAGATTTTTTGCGGAAGCTGCGCAGGGTGGAACAACCCCTCGCCCGAAAGCTCGGAGCTGAAAAGCCGCCACACCTCGCGGCGCCACTCCACCAGCCGGTTCGACGCCTCACCGGCTCCGGGCTCGATGCCGAAGCGGAGGCACTGCTCGAAGCTCTCGTCGAGCATGCGCACCAGTTCAAAATCGGCGGCAAGCGGTTCGGGCGCGCCTTCGCGGTCCAGGCAGTCCCTCATCATGCGCCAGCGCGCAAACACGGAGGCCGGCCACTCCTCGGGCCAGGACTGCGTCCAGAAATTTTCCATCCAGCGGTTCAGCGTGAAAATGGCGGGCGAGTCCCACGCGGCTTCCCCCGACTCGATGCGCCGCAGCCGGTACCTGCGCTTCACCTGGTGGACGAACCGCTCCGTTTCGGCGAGCACGGTGCGGCCGCTTTCCAGGAGGTCGATCACCCGGTCCTGAAGGTCGCTGTTGGTCATGGGTTCCTGTGGCGAGTCGTGCATCGGCGCATCCGGCGTGGTTTGGACGTTGGATTATCCGCGAAATCCCCGCGAGGGACGAATCCGCGTCCCGGGGTGGGGCTTCATTATCGGAATGATTTTTATCTTTTCCGCCGCAAAGTCGCAACCACAAGCTTGCGCCTCAACCCTCCGGTTCCCGGAACTTGGTCCCCAAGCCGGAGTTTGGGAACCAGCCCAACTTGGGAACCGGCCGGAACATGAGACTTCACAAGATAGCGTGAGGCCTCCAAAATCGCCATCCCCGCAACGCTTCCGGGCGGGAATCCGGCGTTTTTGCCTTTTTCCGCTCCAGGATGAAAAGCGGCGGGCGCGGGAAAGCCGTGCCCATTATCTCCGCCATCCCGTTGCATTAAGGTTCGAGTACGATTTTTCCGAACTGCTCGCCCTTTTCCAGCATCTCGAAGGCGTGCCGGCCGTCGCTCAGGGGCATGATCTCGCCGACCACCGTCTTGATCTTTCCGCTCCACAACATCCGGGTGATATCCCGGAAATCCTGGTGTGTCCCCATGGTGCTGCCGATCAGGCTTATCTGCTTTCCGAAAATGAGGCGGACGTCGATTTCGACCTGGGGGCCGCTGGTGTTGCCCACGATCACGATCCGGCCGCCCCTGGCGACGACCCGCATGCTGGTGGCAAGCGTCGCCCGGCCCACGTTGTCCACCACCACGTCGACGCCGCGCTTGCCGGTCAGCCGGGCCACTTCCCTGCCCCAGTCCACCTGCGAGCGGTCGATGGTGTAGTCCGCGCCCAGTTCTCTTGCCTTTTCGGCCTTTTCCGCGCTGCTGGCGACCACGAACACCCTGGCGCCGGCGATCTTGGCGACCTGCGTGGCCACGCTGTTGACGCCCCCTCCGGCCCCCACTACCAGCACCGTTTCGCCTGCGCGAAGCCCGGCCCGATGGATGAGCATCCTCCAGGTGGTGAGGGTGACCAGCAGGGGAGCGGCGGCGGGCGCAAAGCCCACGTCGTCCGGGATTTCGACCAGGTTGGCGGCGGGGGCCTTCACGTACTCCGCAAGCCCTCCGCGCAAGTGTTCGCCTATGATTTTGTACCCGGGGCTCATGCTGTGCTGGCCCCGGCGCGTAAATTCGTCTTCCGCCACGTTGATGCCCGGATCGAGCACCACGCGCTGACCGGCCTTCCAGCCGGAGACTTCCGGCCCGGCCTCCACGACCTCGCCGGCGATATCCGAACCGCCCCAGTGGGGTATTTCCAGGTCCAGCCCCGGCCAACCGCGCCTCACCCAGATGTCGAGATGGTTGAGCGCGCAGGCCCTGACCCGCACCAAAACCTCGTCCCTGCCCGGTTTGAGGTCGGGCACATTCTCGTAGCGGAGCACTTCAGGGCCGCCGTGGCTATGGAAACAAAGCGCTTTCATGAAGGTATCCTCATCCTTTCCTGTAGGGTCCAAGATTCCAAAACATTCACTGCAAGCTAAACCCGTTTTCCACTCTTTCAACCCGCGGGAAGAAATTCGGGGCCGGGCCCCGGGGACCCCGCCTCCCCCGGGGGGCAATGTCGTTGACTTTAAGCTCCTCCCCCTTTGATGGGGGAGGCAGGGTGGGGG
>LUZZ01000385.1 GCA_001603845.1 Syntrophobacterales bacterium Delta_01
GAAGAGGAATTCGATCGGAAACTGCGGGTGCAACCCGTAGCGGCGGAACAAAAGCACGGCGAACAACCCGGCCGCCGCCTCCACCAGGGGATATCTCAGGGAGATGCGCGCCCCGCACCGCCGGCATTTTCCGGCCAGCAGCAAAAAGCTCAGTATGGGGATATTGTCGTAGGCCGCGATGGGGCTTCCGCAGCCGGGGCACCGGGACCCCGGCGTCACCAGCGACTCGTTTCTGGGAAGCCGGTATATCACCACGTTGTAGAAACTTCCCAGGCAGCAGCCGAAGGCGAAAGCGGCTATCTGGAAAAAGACGGGGGCCGATTCGACCAGGGTCATTTTCTCTCTTCCCCGCTGCTGGCCAATTCCTGTTCGGGTTCTTCCTTCTTCTTGTACTTGCAGGACGGATTGATGCAATACAGGGTCGTCGCCCCCGATTTGGCCGTCCGGCGGAAAAGGACGGGGGAGTTGCACACGGGGCAGCTTTCCTGCACCGGCTCTCCCTGGAAGAGCATTTTACATTCGGGGTACTTGCTGCACCCGTAGAACCGGCCTCTGCGGCTCATGCGCGCCACCAGCCGCCCGTCGCACCCTTCCCGGGGGCAGGCGATGCCCGTTGAAACCGGACGCGTGTTTCTGCATTTCGGATAGCCGCTGCACGCCAGGAAATTGCCGTAGCGCCCGTGTTTGAGCACCATGGGCTTGCCGCACTTGTCGCAGGTTTCTTCCGTCTGATGCTCTTCGCGTTCCACGGGGTGGATGTGCCCCTTTTCGTCCCGTTCGTAATCGGAGGTAAACGAGCATTCGGGGTAGCCGCTGCACGCCAGGAACGGCCCGTTGCGGCTGAACCGGATCTTGAGCGGCCGCGAGCACCGGGGGCATTCGAGCGAAGTCGGCCATCCGGCGCTTTTGAGGTTGAGCATCCCGGTTCGGGCCGATTCCAGGGTCTTGGAAAAATCCCCGTAAAAGCCCGACAACAGGTGCGTGCAGGTATCGGAACCCCGTGCGATTTCGTCGAGGCTTTTTTCCATCCGGGCCGTAAAATCGACGTCCACGATTTTGGGAAACGAGGTTTCCAGGAGCCGGTCGATGATCATCCCCAGCTCGGTGGGCGAAAGCCGCTGCTTCTGGCGCGTGACGTATTCGCGTTCGAGGATGGTCGAAACGATGGTGGCGTAGGTGCTCGGCCTTCCGATCCCCAGTTCTTCGAGGGTCTTGATGAGGGACGCCTCGGAGTACCGGGGCGGAGGCTGCGTGAAGTGCTGTTTGGGCTCGATACCGAGCAGCCGCAGCGCCTGGCCTTCGGCCAGTTCCGGCAGGCGCACTTCGTTTTTGTCCTCTTCCGGCTCGTCTTTCCCCTCTTCGTAGAGCGCGAGGAACCCGGGGAATTTGAGCACCGAGCCCGTCGCCCTCAATACGTATTCGCCCGCCTCCACGTCCACGGTGGTCTGGTCGATCAGGGCGGGCGACATCTGGCACGCCACGAACCTTTTCCAGACGAGCGTGTACAGGTTCAACTGTTCGCGGCTGAGAGAATTTTTGAGGCTTTCGGGCGTGTGGGCCACGTCGGTCGGCCGGATCGCTTCGTGCGCCCCCTGCGCGGATTCCTTCGACTTATACACCGCCGGCTTGGACGGCAGGTATTTCTTGCCCCATTTTTCCTCTATGAACTCGCGCGCCGCCTGGACGGCATCCTGCGAAAGCCGGGTGGAATCGGTACGCATGTAGGTGATGAGGCCCACGGCCCCTTCCTGGCCGACTTCGATCCCCTCGTAAAGCCTCTGCGCGATGCTCATGGTCTGTTTGGCGGAGTAGTGGAATTTCCGGGCGGCCTCCTGCTGAAGGGTGCTGGTGATAAAAGGCGGAGCGGCCTTTCGTTGCCGCTCCTTTTTTTCGACCTTGGCCACGTGGTACGGCAGTCCCCTGAGCGCCGCGACGTGGCGTTCGGCTTCCTCGCCGGACCCAATGGTGCATTTTT
This sequence comes from Syntrophobacterales bacterium Delta_01, assembly GCA_001603845.1. GTDB lineage: Bacteria > Desulfobacterota > Syntrophobacteria > Syntrophobacterales > Syntrophobacteraceae > SbD1. The sequence goes on from LUZZ01000385.1 coordinate 1,976, forward strand.
TCTTCTTGAACCGGACGAGCTGCGCCAGGAAATGCCCTTCGGGCTTTTGAGCCTTGGCAGTACTTTCATCCGGGCAAAGATCGGCGTCGATGGTCCAGTATTCTTCCCTTACGAATTCGTGTATCTGCTTTTCGCGTTCGCAGATGAGCCTCAGGGCGACCGACTGCACCCTGCCGGCGCTGAGTCCCCTTCTTACCTTCTCCCACAAAAGCGGCGATATCATGTAGCCCACCAGGCGGTCCAGGATGCGCCGGGTCTGTTGGGCTTCGTAGAGCTTGGGGTTCAGTTCGTCGGGTTTGGCAAGGGCCTCCAGGATGGCCTTGCGCGTCAGTTCATAAAAGAGCACCCGCAGCACCGGCTTGTCGTCCGCCTTGATCTCCTGGGCGATGTGCCAGGCGATGGCCTCCCCTTCCCGGTCGGGGTCGGGGCCCAGGTAGACGGCATCGGCCTTGGCCGCCGCTTTTTTAAGTTCTTCGATGACCTTCTTTTTGCCTCTCATGACCTGGTATTCAGGTTTGAAGGATTCATCCAGGTTGATTCCGAGCTTGTTCCCGGGAAGATCTTTGATGTGCCCGACCGATGCCTTGACGATGAAGTCGCGGCCCAGGTAGCGTTCCAGGGTCTTCGCCTTGGTGGGGGATTCGACTATTAACAGCGATTTGGACATTACCCGAT
>LUZZ01000041.1 GCA_001603845.1 Syntrophobacterales bacterium Delta_01
GCGACATGGCACACAATTGTGCTTGAATTACAGCTACTTGTAACCGGACACCAGTGAGGGCGGTGACCCGTGTGGAAACCTTAGAATAAGCTTTATGAAATAGTTGGAAGCTCTATTCTTGATCCTGGTACATTCCTCTATAGTCAAAAATTTTTCTGGTTCATCTCCGCTTCGAGTCTCTTTTGTATCTGCTTGAACGCCTGGGACTCCGGGGACGGTCTTCTGGGAGTGTTGCGGAGCAGGACGTCCAGCGATCGTATGCGCGTGGCGTCGCCCAGGTGGGTGTCGTCGTGCAGGTGCCTTGCCAGGTCCAGGATCGCGTGCGGGTCGTACCCGGCCTTTCCGAGCAGGCTCAATGCGACCCGGTCGGCTTCCCGCTCTTTTGCGGGATCTATTTCCTGGCTGATCCGGCCCGAACCATTCTGCTGCCTCCACCCCTGGTAGAAGAAAGAGAGCAGATCGCCCGCCAGGGAAGGCGCCTGGAACTGATCACAAAAATGCCCGGCCAGTTCATGGCCGATTTCATGGGCCAGTATCGCCGCGAACTCGGACTCATTGCGGGAAAACAGGATTGCTCCATCCGAAACGTAAAAGAATCCGCCGCCTATGGCGAAAGCCTTTACGGAATGGTCTCTTATGACGGTGAACGTGGTGTCGTAGGATCGGGCGGCAAAGGAGCGTTCGGCCAGTTTCCGTCCGATTTTGGCGGCATAGACGGCGACACCGTCCCTTCTGATGGGCCACCGTTCTTCGATCTTTTCCCGGAGAAGCGCCGCCCGCCGAAGCTCCCCTTCACAGAACCCCGATCCCGCAGAATAAACCAGCCCGGAAAGAAGCAGAAGCAGGGACGGGACCAGAAGCAGGCATCCGATCCCGGCCCGAACCGCTAAGCAGTACTGGTTCATGGTCTTAATTGACGTAAAACACGGACGGAGTAACGTCATAGCTGGTACCCGCCTGCACTTTGTGCTCGATGACGTAGGTTCCGGGTTTGAGCTTGGCAGGCATCGTGACGGCTCCTCCGGCCTTATATCCGCCGGTGGCTCTCTGCTCGGCCTGGGACCCGATGACGTGGAGCTGCTGGCCGTCTTTTTTGAGTATCCACTGCTCCTGAACACTGACCTGGCTGGTCGACGGAGGAAGACATACCGAGTAATCGGTGACGATCTGCACTTCCTGCCCCGGGCTGATTCGCTCCGGGCTGCACATCGCCTGCCTGATCTTTACCACCGGAGTATCGGTGACCTTGGTCAGGCCGTAAATCTTCTGGTCTTCGGAAGCGGAGCGCACCTGCGCGGAGTGATATTGAGCCAGCGTAACGGCTGCAAAACCGGCCACGGCGCCCGCGGCGGCCCCGATGATGGCTCCGTCCGTACCTCCGGCGGCAAAACCCAGAAGGGCGCCCAGGGCGGCCCCGCCCAAAGCCCCGGCAGCCTGTTCCTGCTTGCCCTGGCTGGTTGTCGCACACCCCGAAGCCACCAGCCCTATCACCACTATGAGGCAAAGAATGCCCTTTCGAAAAGAGCCCCAAAATGCGTTCATCTATCTTCTCCTTTCAAGTGCTGTTCGATCACCTCTGCCGCCCCGTTTCGGGCGTGCCGATACACGCCAATCGATAAAACTTCGTCTAGTCGGTCTTGATGGTCTTAAACGGCTTGAATATGAAACCACCGCCCGTCGTATCGGGCGCGTTGTGTTGCTGCGCGGTCTTCGGCTTGGGCTTGTGCCCGGAGGCCTGCGCCGGTTCGGGCGCGGGTGCGGGCGCTGCGGGCGGCTCCGGCCGGTGGCTCTTGAGAAACTCCTCGGCCGACGTTTCCGGGGCTGCGGGAGCGGAAGGAGGAGGGACCGACGCCGAAGTCTGCATGCGCGAACCGGCATCGAATCCGGGGGGCGCGGTGGCGACATTGCCCTGGACCCCGCTACGGCCGGGAGAAAGCGGCGCAGTGGAAGCATCCATGCCGGGGACACGGGCGGCTTCGCCCGGGGAGCCCGGAGTTTTCGAATCCACCTTGGCGGTCGCCGGAGCGGGAGGCAGGCCCTGGGTGGAAGAAACGGGGAATTTGCCTCCAGCCGGGCCGGAGGGTGAACCGGCGGGCGATGCGACCTGTCCCTGTCCGGTTTTGGCCCCATCCACCCCGGCCGTTTTTGGGGTGCCCTTGAGCCACCAGATCGCCCCCACCGCAAGCCCCGCCACCAGGACGGCCACCGCCGCCAGCACCGGCCAGCTTATCCCTTTTTTTGGGAGTCTTTCGGGGCCGGCTTCGATGGGGGTGGGGCCCGTCTCTCCCAGCCTGATTCCCCGGATCCCCGTAGACCCAGCAGTCGGCCGGGAAGTGGGAAGAGGTCCCGTAACGGCATCCAGCCTGGTGGTCCGGGCGGTGATCGGATTATCGGCAGCCATTCTCTCCAGCAGGGAGTCAAAGACGAGGCTCATTTCGCTGACGGATTTCGGCCGCTGGTTATAGTTGAGGCTCAGGGCGCTCAACAGGATGTCGTCCAGTTCGGGCGGGACGTTGGGAGCAAGCGTCGAGGGCGGCTCGATCTCTTTGCCGGCCACTCTTTCGTGGGCGGCCGGAGGGACCTTGTTGGTGATGAGAAAGTAAAATGTCGCGGCCAGCGCGTAGATGTCCGACCTTTCGTCCGTCCCGGTGCCCAGGACCTGCTCGGGAGGGCTGAACCCGTGGGAGGCGGCACGGGCGATGGTGCGCGTGGGCCCCGTGTTTTCCGATTCCTTCGCTATTCCGAAATCGATGAGCATGATTCGATCGTTGTCGTCGAGCAGGATGTTATCCGGCTTGAGGTCGCGATGGATGATGGGCGGGTTCTGCGAATGGAGATAGGAAAGCGCATCGCAAAGCTGGCGCATCCACGGCAGAATCATCCTGACGGGGCTCGGCCCCCCGAGCGCCTGGGCATGGCTTCCCAGAGTGCGGCTCCCGCCGAATTCGAGGATCAGGTAAATCATCTGCCCGTCGACGAAACGGTCGATAATATCCGGTATGGCCGGGTGGTTGAGCTGGGTGAGCAGGTTCACCTCATGGTCGTCGAAGAGCAGTTCGGGGATCTCCTTGAGCGCCCGGTGCCGTCCCTTGAGCTTCAGGTCTTCGACGAGGTAGGTGGCGCCGAACCCTCCTTTCCCCAGGACTTTTTCGATCCGGTACCGTTCGTTGATCACGTGCCCCGGCGGCAGCAGATAACCGAAGACGCCGCGAATCGTTCCGTTGGGCGCGAAATCGACGTGGGCCGTCTCGAATCCGCAGCCGGGACACTTGTATTCCGACGAACTCAGGAGAAGTTCGCTGGTCTTTTGCCGGCATTTCGGACAGACTCGCTCGGTGGTGCTCGCTTCTACAGCAGTCATCATACACCTGCCAATCAGTTCCTGTAGTCCTTGAGTTTCAACCCAAGCAGCGCGGCCAGCAGAAAGACCGCGGTAATGGCAATCGTGGTCATCACGTTGACCGTGAGGGTGTACTGAGCGGGTGCCGCACGCGTCACTTCCTCCGATAGAACGGCCTTGATGGCATCGAAAGAGGCGAACGAAACGACCGAAAAGCGCGCGATGGCTTCCCCGATTTTTCCCAGGTGGACAATGAAATTGGACAAGATGACCTGGGGGATCAGCAGGATCGGCACGACGGCCACCGCCTTATCGTTGCTGTCCACAAAGGTGCTGATGGCCAGCCCCATGGCGGTGGCCGCCATTCCCGCCAGGAACAAAATCCCCAGCCGCGCGGCAAAATTTATAAACCACGACGTCAGCACGGAGACAATCCCCAGGAGCGCAAGGCATTGCAGGAAGCATAGCACCGCCAGCGGCAACAGTTTGCTCAGCAGGTACGGGATGATCCCCAGGTTGACCGCACGTTCGCGCAGGTAGATCGGCAGCTCCTTTACCACCTCCCTGGTGGAGTTGAGGCAACCGCACCAGATGGCCGAGAGCACCAGCATGAAGCCGATCTGGGTTTCTCCCGCCACCCTGGCCGGCCCGTGCCCGGAGACATCGAACACCAGCCCGATGAGCAGCCCGATGAGGGGCGCCTGGAGGAGCAATATCGCCAAGTTCTTGCGATCGGAGAGCAGGAGGTCCAGGTACCGGCGGATCAGGGTCGCGAGCTGTGAAAACCGGGCCCGGAGGCCCTTATTGCCGGCAGAACCCTCCAGAACGGCGGCATCCCGCACCGGGGTCTCCGACGAGGCGATACGGCCCCCGATGTACTTCCGGTAATATTCGGAGTTCAGGAACTTGTCCGCCCAGTACTCGGCGGGCATGCTTTCTATCTTTTCGTACACATCCGAGAGCCGGCCGACGTCAAAATACCGGAGCGCGTCTCCGGGCGGGCCGTAGTAGACGATCCGCCCCCGGTGGAGCAGCAACACCAGGTGGCATACGTCGATGTTTTCCAGGGTATGCGTGACGCACACCACCGTCTTGTTGCCGGCGGCAAGCTCGGAAAAGAGCTGCATCATCTTCTTGTCGGTGCCGGCGTCCAGACCGCTCGTAACCTCGTCCAAAAAAAGGATATTCGGATTCGCTATCAACTCCACGGCAAGGCTCACCCGCTTGAGCTGCCCGCCGCTCAAAGGCGACGGCGTATCTATGGGGCTCATCGCCTTGTCGTCCAGGCCAACCTGGGCCAAAACGCGGTCTATGTGCGAGCTGATTTCCTCATCGGAGGTATCCGACGGCAGCCGGAGGCGGGCGGTATAATGGAGCGCATCTTTTACGCGGATCTTTCTATGCACGATGTCCTGTTGCGGAACGTAGCCTATCGCCGCCCGGAACAGGTCGAGCGAGGCGTAAAAGTCGGTGCCGTTGTAGAGCACCTTGCCGATGTTGGCGGGCCGGCGGCCGTTGAGAGTATCCAGCAGGGTCGATTTGCCCGATCCGCTGGTCCCGAAAATTGCCACGAACTCACCCGGTTCCACCACCAGGTCGATGCCGTCCAAAAGCCGCCGCGGCTTTTTGGTGGTATGATCCAGGACCTCCTTGGTCACGCCGCGCGCCTCCAGCCGGACGAGCCCCGCCTCGTCGATGGCCTCCAGCGCATCGCCCGTGAACAAAAAGGCGAAGGTGGCGATTTCCACCTTGTCGCCGCGCTTCAAAACGGCGGAGCCGACGATCCGCTCCCCGTTGAGGAAAGTCCCGTTGGTGCTGTTCTGGTCTTCCAGGATGAATTGGCCGCCGTCCATGCGCAGGTAGGCGTGAACGCGCGAAACAAGGGGCGAAGGTATGGAAAAATCGCACTCCGGAAGCCGGCCGATGCTCACACGGGCCTGCGTGGCGGAAGCCGCCGGCATTTCCCCGGCACTCGGCGGGTGCGGTGCGGCGCCGCCGGCGATATTGATCTGGTAAAAGGCGGACCCCAGTGCGAGCCAGTCCCCGTCGTTGACACGTGTGGCCGACTGCACGGGCTTGCCGTTGACCGCCAGCGGCGCCTGGTCGATGGGCGCAATCACCACACCCGAATCAGCCATGAAAATACGGGCATGCCTGGCAGCTACCCCTTTTCCGTTCAGAACAATATCGCCTTCCGTTCCCAGCGAAAGATCGTTGTTCGGGTCCAGGCCAATGCTTATTCCTCGCCCCGTGCGGCGAGTCCTCAGCTCCACCTCGATTTTCATCCATCCTGCCCCTGGTTTTCGACTTGGAGTGTAAGCAAAAAACTTAAATTTTCATTTAGCCGGCGGACGGATAACCTTCCGGTTCCGTAGAAATGTCATCCCGTCCCCGGTTCTTCGCAAACGCGCGCCGCGCCCGATGAGCGGTTTTGCCGCCGCAAATCGAAATCACCGGTCAAGGATTTGTGGGTTGGACAAGAAGTTTGATTTCAGGGATTGATCGCCTGTTTTCGATGCCCTTCTCTAAAATATAGATCCGATCTAATACCTGAGGCTTAAGGTAGCTCTACCACAGC
>LUZZ01000386.1 GCA_001603845.1 Syntrophobacterales bacterium Delta_01
GTTTATAGCTGACTTCATCGGTAAATTGCTGTGATTCAAGCTCGTTTTGGTTCATAATTAACTCCTTGGTTGTAAGGTTGTTTTATCCACCAGCGGAAACAAAGGCTGGCGGGTTCATCAGAGGTTAGCTCCTAGTCCGCGGAAAACCTGTATGATGGACTGACGCAGGAGGGTTTCGTCGCCGCAGGTAAGCAGGGCGCGCATCGTTTCGCGCGAAATTTGACAGGGATCAAGGTAAGCTTTCAGATACTTACGAAAGGGCATGATGGCGTTTTCGGGGTCGTTAGCCAGCATCTCATCAAACTGCCAGAGTGTTGTTTCGGCAACCTCCTGCAGGCTGACTTCCTCGCGGAGCCGCCAGGAAAAAATCCATGGATTGGCTTTGGCAGCCCTGCCGATCATGACCGCGTCGCAACCGGTTTCATCCAACATACGGCGCGCGTCCGCGGGCGTGAGCACATCGCCATTCCCGATAATGGGAAGGTTAGGAAACGCTCGCTTCAGTTCAGCGATCGGCTGCCAACGCGCAGGTTTCTGAAAAGAGATTTTACCTGTGCGTCCGTGCAGCGCGATGGCTTTGGCGCCATTTTCGGCTGCCAGGTTCGCCAGTTCGAGGAAGTTCAGAGAGGAACTATCCCAACCCAGGCGCATTTTTGCAGTCACGGGAACCTTGACCGCTTGGCTGACAAGGGCGAACGCGTCTCTGACCAATTTGGGGTTGCGCATCATGCCAACGCCAGCTCCGCGCCCAGCCACGCTTTTGGCGGCGCAGCCCATGTTGATATCGATCATATCGGGGTGGAATTCCTCTTCAATCCGGGCGGCGCATTCCGCCATACGCACCGCGTCGTTGTCGAGCAGCTGCGCCACAAACGGACGCTCTTCGGTGCTGGTCAGCAGGCGTTTTTTCTGGTAGTTTTTCTGGTTGGCGTAATCGAGCGTGTTGATAAATTCGGAAACAGAGTAGGCGGAGCCTAGTCTGCGAGTGAGCAAACGAAAAGCCGCGTCCGAAATACCGTCCATCGGCGCCAGGATGAGGCGCCCATAGATGGGAATATCTGCGATGGTGAAATCCGGCAGGGTCAAGGTTAGCGCCTCATTCGTTGATGCGGAACAAAACGCTTACAATGCGCCTGGAGGGAACCTCCAACACCACACCGCCGTCCGGCTGTTGAACGAGGTCGCTAATGAGGCTTTCGTCCAGACTGACCAGGTGGGCGCTGGTGTTGAGCAGGTTGGGCTTTAGGCGCAGCGAGATGCTTTGGGGCGAAAGATTGACGCCACGCGCGATCCATCCTGTTTCATCCTCAGCTTCTTTAATCGCGGTAATAAAGAAATCCGGGTCTGACACCTCAAGCATGGTATTTTCTGCAGGCAGATTCCCAGCGCGCAAGCCAGAAACGCGGACGTCCATATCGGTCTGGAAGGACTGCGCCAGCTGAAAAGCCTCATTGAAGTCGGAGCCATGAGGAATGACGCAGAACTCAAAGGTGTAGGAACGCAGCTCCTGCGCGCCTGGTGTTTGGAGGGGCGGGCCAGCGTGACCAACACGGTTCCAAAGATCGTCGCGGCTGAGCCAACCAACTGAGCGCAGCAGAGTGAGGTCAATGACCGCTTCACCCGCGGCATTGCGAATGACCGCGACTTCCGGCAGTCCGCGATTGGCAATCATCAGCCCGCCATCGCTATCGCTAACATCCACGAAACCGCGCTGAGGGGCTTCGGGGCGGGGCAGTTCGCGCCAGGTGCCGTCGGTTTTAGGCAGGTCGATGGCACGAGTGATGACATCGTAATGTCCGTCAAAACGGGCAGTATCGACCTTCAATCCGGTATCAAACCTGACTCCCAGGCGGTGGTCAAGCGCTTCATTCTCAAAACGGATCTGAACGTCAGCCTGGGGGACGCCTTTTACTAATGTGATGAACATCTCGAAGTTGTGCGTGAGGGTGATTTCCTCGCGACTGTCGCGCGAGTCGGTCAGCGAGGCTGGCAGTTCGAGCTCGAGGTTCAAAATGAGGGTTTCGTAGAGGCTGGTTTTGTAGGTCGCGGTTGAGATGAGAACAGGCCTGATCTCACGATCATTTTCCGGCGGGGTGAAGTTGTATTCATCTCCCCGATCTCCCACGTCCACAATCTGGCAGAGCCCTGGATAAGCCTTGCCGGCGCGAAGGTCTTCCAGGCAGACGCTGCCGGAAGAGTCAGGCGCGCTGATTCTCAGGAACTCGTTCGAAATCTCATCTTGCAGGTCATCTTCCTCCTCAAAGGCGGTTTCCGCCTCTTCAGATTGACAGACCCAGTAGGTGCGGTAGCCGAATGCCGGAATATCCTGAGCCAGAATGTCCACAGAAACATAAGGCACATTAAAAGCTTTAATTTTCACCAGGTCTTCAGGGTTTAGCTTTGAAATCAGGGATGAGACCTGACCAAAAGCGGATGATATGTTTTCGCGGTCAGGCTTAAGCTGAGAAGAGAATTCGACTTCTATACACGGTAGACCGTTTTCTTCGGTAATGGTCGCGTTTATTAACGCTCGCCCTTCGCGACCGGAATCTGCGGTTCTCTGCAGCAACCCCATCAATTCGGATACCGGGTAGAGGTTGGACTCTTCAAAATTTCGCTCGGAGAAAAAGTAGTCCGCAGGGATTGGCTGGTTATCCGCGTCCAGGACGCGGATTGATTTCGTACCGCGCGGCAAGTCGACTGAAGCGCTGATGACACCGCCGCGGCGATATGGTGAGGCGTTATAGACCGTCAGCGCGGCAAATTCACCGTTCGCGCCGTCGCGCGCGGTATCAATCTGGCTGCTGAGAGCGTCCAGCGATTGGCTGACGAGTTCTTCACCGATCTGATCCACCTGGTCGAAACGGCTGATCATGTCGTTATGCGTGGCGTCGATGGAACAGCCGCAGATCGAGTCGTGCGGGTGGTTGCTGATGAGCAGCTTCCAGGCGTAGCGTAAAACAGAACCTGGGTCAGCGAGGCGAGCGGTGTGCTGATGGGCTGTGGGGGGTGTGAAGGCGTCCTCGCCGCGGGTTTGCAGTTCCGCCCAGACGGCAAAGGGTTCCGCCCAGCGTTCAAGCAGGTTTTGGGAGTAGTGATTACGCTGTTTTATCCACATGCGCGCCGAAAGCACGGCAGGCAGGATGTGAGCCTTGCGCGGATCGCGCAGCTCACCACGAAGAGTTGGGAGGGTAAGTCCATTTTGGTCTATCTCACTGCTGACTGACGCGAGGTAAGCGGGCAGCGTGGAATGCAGCGCGGCGCGAGCGGATTGGTTGTGTTGGTTGAAGTAGCGCAGGTGCTCTGGCAGCTCAGGGCGGGGTTCAAGGTGATCACTCCCGCGCATCAACAGGAAATGTGAGGTGGGGTTATATGGCTGAAGCCTATCCGCCTTGGCGTTAAGCTCACGAAGCGATTGATCGGGGCTTGAAGCTGGCCAGTCGGCAATGTCGCCGTAGCCAAAGTAAAGGTGAGCCAACAGCACGCTGGAACCATCCGGAGACTGCCAATTGAACAGCGTGGGTGTGCCGGCGGGTACGCCTCGCCAGAGACAGGCTGTGTCCATGTGGAAGCCATTAAAAATCTGAGGAAGCTGAGAAAGGTGCCCAAAGGGGTCCGGGATGTAACCGACCATCATACGCTGTCCGAAGAGCTGACAGATGTCCTTGCCGATCAACAGATTACGCACGAGCGATTCAGGCGAAACCAGGAATTCGTCCGGGAGGATGTACCAGGGGCCGATCAAAATGCGCTGATCCTGAATGTAGCGCTGCAGACGCGGTAGGTTTGCCATGCGAACCTGAAGATAATCTTCGAGGACGATTGTCTGCCCATCGAGCATGAAATGCAGATAGTCAGGGTCGTTGTCGAGGATCGTCAGAAGATTATCAACGAGATGGACGAGCTGCAGGCGGAACTGCTGGAACGTTTTATACCATTCGCGATCCCAGTGGGTATGGGACACAACATGCAAAGTTTGCATAAGCTCTCCTCAGGCTCGGGTTTTGGTTAATTATGCCATAAAGGGGGAAATCAGGCGGCCTCAGTATTGGGCAAGCGCCCATTCGGCAGCCTCGCGCACCACGAGATCTGGCTCGTTGGCGGCGCAGGCTTGCAGAGCGGATTTCGCGGAAGCGAGCCTGGCGTTGCCCAGGGCAATTGCCGCGTTGCGCCTAAAGCCTTGATATTTTGCCCGCAGCACGGGGGTGTTCTGAAAGCGAGCTTTGAATTCTTCTTCTCCAAACAAAAACGCCTCGAGCAAATCCGGGTGAGGGTTGAGAGCAGCCGCGCCTGCAAACAAGGGGGAGCCGGCTGAGCGGCGCTGGTTGGAAGGGCAAATGGTCTGGCAGGTGTCGCAGCCGAAAAGGCGGGTGCCGATCAGGGGGCGAAATTCGAGCGGTATCGGTCCGCGGTGTTCGATGGTGAGGTAAGACAGACAGCGGCGCGCGTCGATCGTGCGGTTGGGCAGAATGGCTTTGGTCGGGCAAGCCATCAGACAGCGTCGGCAGTCGGCGCAGTCGGAATTGGTGGTGGGTTTACCGGGACTGAGCGGCAGGTCGGTCAGGATTTCGCAGAGGAAAAGCCAGGATCCAACCTCTCTGGCAGTCAGGCAGGAAT
>LUZZ01000387.1 GCA_001603845.1 Syntrophobacterales bacterium Delta_01
AAGCCATATATTAAAAGAGCCGAAGGCTCTCAGTCGTGCCGGATGCCGGGGCATCGTACAAACAGCACAGGCCGGCCGCCCCCACAGCACAGGGAGTGAAACGCGGTTTGCGCGGGACGGGGCTCGTTTCCGTCCGTCCTGCGGATTCCGTTGCCGGGTACTTCCCGTGCATTCGAGACGGTGTACAGTTTCGTGTCAGGGTGCCGGGCGACCTCGACCGGCCCGGAAGATGTGCGTCACCGCGAACGGCCGCCGGCGCAATCGGTGCTTCAACCGCACTCCACGCACGCGGAAAACCGCTTGTGACCGAGATCACAAGCGGTGGTAAAACACTATGCCGTTAACGCGGGAGGTCAATTGCCACCATTGCTTAAAAAGGAACCATTCATCTCGTGTAATGGTTATTCTAATCGAATGCTTTCCTGCCAGATAGCGCGAAATGAAACTGGGACGGACTTTTCGGGAATTATCTTGCGGGGCGCCGGTGTTTCCACTTAGGCGGTATGCCGGAGGAAGCGAAGGGCGAATCGACAAAGCATTCCACTTAGAAGCCCGACCCAAATCAAAATGCACAAGAAGACCGGCAAACTTTCTGCATAAAGCGAACGGAGTCTCTCATATGCCGAGGCCGGAAGTCAAGCCAATACGCACAAAGTTGTGCAATTAATTGCATAGGGCACGGCGCCTCGTTTTCCGTGGTATAAAAGAAAACCGCCGGCCCGAGCGCGCTTGCGTGCGGCCGGATAAAGCGGGGGCGGAGGAAAGGAGCTGTTGCTCAAAAGGATATTTTAAGGTTCATTACGATAGTGGAACGAACGAAAATCCCCCTCCCTGCAATGGGAGAGGGGAGTCGTCCGTATTTTGGGGCGGCCTCCTGCTGAAATTTTGGTTTTGGGCAACAACCCTGGAGGCCTTTCTCCGCTCTTTCCAACCGGTATGATCCGGAAAAGGTGCGGGGGGCCGGCTTGAAACCGGTCCCCCGCGATTTTCATGCCGCTTGGCGGCTGATCGTTTCGGTGCTTAGAACCTGTAGTTCACGCCCAGGTTGAGTTGGTGAGTCACGGTGTCCACCGTGTAAGCGACCTGGTAGGGTTGAGCCGCGAGCGCAAACCCGGGAACCGGGTTGGCGATAACGGTTTCGCTGCCCAGGTCATAGAACAGGTACTCCAGCTTCACGCTCCACCTTCTGGAAAGGGCGTATTCCGCGCCCGCTCCGGCGGCCCACCCCACCTTGGTATCGTCCGTGGATGCCGAATACACCTGGTTTCCAATCGGCCGAAAGTCGGTGGTGCCCGTAAAGCTCACGTGTCCGTAAGCCAGGCCGCCCGTGCCGTAGATCAGCAGGTTGGGCAAAACGGTGTAGCCCACCCTGGGGCGAATCGTCCCGAACCAGTCGGTTTCCGCGTGGGTTCTGAGCAATCCGTTACCCGGCAGAGGCGTTCCGTCATATTGGGTTATGGGGCTCAAAGTGGACGTCCCGGACATTGCGGACCCCGAAAAATCAGCCTCGATGCCCACCACGAAGCACCCGCTCTGCCAGTTGTAGCCGGCCTGTAAACCCCCGAGCACCCCCTTGGCGTGCAGGGACTGCGAGGTCGGTTCGAGATTGATAAACGTGGCGGCGTCCGGCAGCGGCTTGGTGCCCGGGTCGGCGTTGACCACGCCGTAGCCCAGATGGAGACCCACGTAAGGGCCGGTCCAGTTGAACGTGCCGTCCGCTGCCAAACCGATCCCGCTCAACGCCAGCATGAACGCAAACGACAGTAACGTTACCCTGAATAACAATTTCATTGTGTCCTCCCCTTTTAGTGGACCTTAGGATCCCCCGGATACACTCCAAGCCTTCTATTCACAGCTCGGTCAATTGTCAAGGAAAGAAAGGCCGCGCAAAATTTGCCGGTTTAAATCAATCGGTTGGGGAGTGGAAATCAATGAGGGATTTTCTGCGCGCCGGGAAAAAACGGCCCGCTCGGACGCCGGCGGGGTTGAAATCGCGGGTCGGTTTGTTATGTACCGGTAAGGGACGGCTCACGCCTTGGGGGGATGTTCTTTCATCCCGTAATCGCAGAAGGGAAGCAACGGGCAGATCGGGCATTTCGGCTTTCTGGCGATGCAGATCCTCCTGCCGTGCTGGATGAGCTGATGGCAGAACTGGATCCATTTCTGGCGGGGGACGGCCTCCATCAGGTCCTGTTCGATCTTGTCCCGGTCCTTTTTGTCGGTGAGCCCCAGCCGCGCCGATAACCGGGCGACGTGGGTGTCCACGACGATGCCCGGAATCTGGAAAGCGTTGCCCAAAACGACGTTGGCCGTCTTGCGCCCTATGCCGGGCAGTTCGACCATGGCGTCCAGGTCGGGAGGAACTTCGCCGCCGTAGCGTTCCACGAGCACCCGGCAGGTTTCCTTTATGGCCTTGGCCTTGTTATGATAAAAGCCGGTGGATCGGATGTCCTCTTCCAGTTCTTCGATGGACACTTCGGCGAAGGCCTTGGCCGCGGGAAACTTTCGAAAAAGGGCGGGCGTTACCTTGTTTACGCGCTCGTCGGTGCACTGGGCGGAAAGGATCGTGGCAACCAGGAGCTGAAGAGGATCGCCGAAGTCCAGGGAGCATTGAGCGTCCGGATAGAGTTCGTCGAGCATATTTAGTATTGACTTTACCCTGTCGGGGGATATATGCAGTGCGCTCAAAATTGTCACTCCCTTACAGCGATGGTGATTGGCTGAATTTTGTCCTTGGGACCAAGTCCTTATGTCAAAGTTTCGGTTTGATTTCAAGGCGAAAGGATTGTATTGCGATAAAGGTGTACTGTACACCCGTTGAGGGAGCGGGTTCGGAGGCAAATGGACGAGACAAAATTAAAAAATCTGTTGAGGTCGATATCGGCAAAAGCGCCCGCCGGCAGGAGGTCTTCCGGCGTTCATATAGTGGTGTGTCCTTTTTGCGACACCGGCCACCCGGTGCCGATGGATTTCGATTCCATTCACCGCTGCAGTTGCGGGGCCTGCTACAAAGTATGCGGCAGCGACACCCTCGAAGCAGGCGTGGGAGATATCGCAAGTTCTTTGTGGAACGACGACGAACTGGATTTCGTGCGGCAGGTGCCGGTGGATTTTTGTAACATCATCATCGAAAAAGACTTCGACCGCCTGCTGAACCTTAAGGAGACCTCGAGAGAGGACGCCGGCATCGAACGCTTCTGCAAATACGACGTCAACCTGCACCTGAACCTGGTGTGGGTCAAAAGGCTGTTCTGACGGAGAGCGGAAGGTGCAGTCGAAGAATAGGGGAGGGACCGCGGAAGGGTGAGGCAGGACCCTCGGCGGAAGACCGGAGCGGGAAGCCGGAATGGAAAGGCAGAGAGCGGATTTCCGGGCATCCACCCGCGCCGCGAAGCCCGCTGCCCGAGGCTCGCAACCCGTAACTCCCTTTCTTGACACCAACCGCATAAGGGAGTATATCTTCCCAACCACAACGGGGATGTAGCTCAGTTGGGAGAGCGCAGGCTTCGCAAGTCTGAGGTCGTGGGTTCGAATCCCATCATCTCCATACGATAGATAGTCCAAGGGGGTTCCAGGTTCCTGCCTGTTACCCCTTTTCTTTTTCCCGCCGCCGGTGACGGGCAATTCGCTTGTTGGCAGTGCCTGCGGTAGAAAACTACAAAGCCTGTCCTTCTTGCCCTCCAGACCCCAGGGGAGTACTCGTGCAAGCTGAGGCCAACGGTGAATTCAAGGTCTCTGAAGCCCTGCGCGAAAACGTGAAGAGTATGTACGTGATCTGGGTTACGTCATCGGTGCGTCCATTTTCCGCGAACGGACTGCCGGTGACAGGCTCCTGCCAAATGAACTTGAGCTTGATGAGCGTACAAACCAAGTCAAACAAAAGAGTGTCAACAGAATAGACGAAGACAAGTTCTGGACTGAAGAGGCAATCGAAATCGGTTTAATCCACAGCCGACAATGGAGAATGTGGGTGAATTCCGTAACCGTCAATTACTGGACGGACACACTTTATCCCGGCACTTACCTCTGGTACCTCCGCGAACCGCCCGACCCCGAGTTTACCGAAGAGCAAGAGCAGGAACATGAACGGGCAAAGGACGTAATCTATCAGAAAATCAAAGAGCGGCGAGAGAAGCGGCGCATTAATGCGCAATCTTAGTTTGGACTAAAGTAGCCAATTCACTGAATCTCCGTCGTAGCTTGCGATCTTCCTCAATCGTGGTAAAATCGCCCTGAACTGACTATAAACCTCATGGTTGAGGACGATTGCTCATTTAGAAGTATGGAGCCTGGACCACCAAGGTGCATGGGGCCAGGCTGACCAAAGACATGCCGACAGAGCAGAAAAAGCCTTTTTAATGAAATTCAAAGTGATGAGCCAGACAATATGGGAAGATGGCGAAATGGTTTTGAACCAAATTGAAAGTGGCTTGGGCCATAAAGCGGCAGCAAAGAGAGCTTTTTGTCTGAACAGTGATCGCGAAAAATCGGAGTTTCGACAGAAGCCAGAAAGCATTGTCGTCTACTATGTTGATGAAGACAAATAATCTGAGTTCGCGATGCAGACAGTGCCTCGCTTCAACTCCATTCGCTGGCCAAAGCGCCTTTCTCTTCGTGAACTTAGCCCTAAATTGTGAGATTTCAAAGTGCTCACCGATACGATAAAAGAAACACGCGAAATACTAGGGTCTGAAATAAGAGATATTCCCGCCGAGATGTGGGCTGAACAAGCTAAAAGGTTGGCAATGTGGTTTACAGATGATGTCGAGGAATTAGTCGCTGTTGCCAAGTCGATATTTTCGGAAAAGCTTTTTGACAACTCTAGACTGGAGACTCTTTATAGCCCTACTCCATCGATACAGGTATGTAGTTATAGAATACGCCCAAATAATGCATACTACCAAAGTATTGGTGCACCGGTCCCAGGACCCGATAATCCTTCTGGCCGAGACGCCACTGGAATAGAACTGTCATTCTCCCTCCTGAAACAGGTTCGGTCAGATCCCGCGCAAGTTGAAATCGTATTCAGAGTGTGGGGGTACCATGAAAGAAACGCATTTAAGCGTTTCTTTTCAAACTATAGGCGAATCATAGAATTATTGCTAGCTAAATCGAAATATGAATTTTTTACCGCCGTCCCATTCGATAGCCTAGATTCAATAAAGAAGAATAATATAATTGCCAGTTTGGAATCATACCTACCTCAAGATGATCCCGAAAATAGCTTCTCTATTTACCATTCCGTATATGAAGATGCTAAATTGGAACACATAGTTTCTGCTTTCATACCTCTACTAAGCTTATATGACTCCAGCTATCATTATT
>LUZZ01000388.1 GCA_001603845.1 Syntrophobacterales bacterium Delta_01
GCATCTCTTTAGTGACCGTGCGCGTCGATACACTCTCCCGGGAAACGGCGGGAGGAGCGACGGGTGCGGACATGGAGACGGGTGCGGACACGGGAGCGGGTGCGGGTGCGGGCACCGAAGACGCGGGAGGCACAGCGGGTGCGGCCGCCTGGGAGGCCTCGTACTCCGGTTTTTCTTTCTCATTAATGGAACTAAAGGAATGTTCAGGAGGGGGCGCGGCGGCGTCCGAAGGCTCGGATGCCGGCGGGTTCGTTTTTTCGACGGGCGGCGGCACCGGGGCGGCGGCGGGCATGGGTTCCGGGACTCCGGTGGAGGGAGGCGCCGGCGCTTTGGGAGCGCCGGAGAGCTGTTCCCGCATTTCCGCAATCTCCGCCCCGCTTATGATGCCTTTGGCTTTGAGGATAGCGATAATCGCGTCCGCCGCGTAGGGGCTCTCGTAGGAATCCCCGTATTTCTGGCGCATCCTGGCGGCCTCGGTCTCGCTGATGACTCCCTGTTCCTCCAGGGAATTCATGAGTTCGACCATCCCGCCCGCATTCTCCGGAATTTCCGGGGCGGAAATACAGGGGGGGACGCGCAGCAGAATGGAAAAGGCCAGCGTCACCGCAAAAATTTTCAAAAAATACCGTACCCGCGGTCGATGTCGCATCAACCCCTGTCCCCCCTCACTTTACTGTGGTTCTGAAAATTTTTCAGGTTTGGCGTGCAAACGCAAAAGCTTCCGGGGATGTCCTTCGTACCCCCTCGCCTCTTCGGGCCTTCGCATCCCCCAAAATCGTCCGGCCTTCCCGCCTCGGGATCAGCCCTGGGCGGTTATCTTCAGCTTCATCCGGAGCGGCATGCCTTCCGGAGGCGGCCGGTTGATGGTCGTGCGGCTCAGGGTTTCCGTCACCGCTTCTTCCACCAGCTTGTTTCCGGATGAATCGAGAATCTGGTATTTTACGATGTTGCCTTTATCGTTCATGACGATCCTCACGACCGCCTGGATCTTGCCCTTGGGAATTCCA
This sequence comes from Syntrophobacterales bacterium Delta_01, assembly GCA_001603845.1. Classification (GTDB taxonomy): domain Bacteria; phylum Desulfobacterota; class Syntrophobacteria; order Syntrophobacterales; family Syntrophobacteraceae; genus SbD1. The sequence continues at coordinate 1,008 of LUZZ01000388.1, forward strand.
CCCTTGCGCTGAAGGCGCTGAAGCAGGTCCCGTTTGATCTGGTCCTGGATTATCTGGGCGTACCAGGCGTACCTGCCCATCAGGGAACCTCCGCCCCCCCCGATAAGGGCCGCGCCTCCCCGGTTGCCCACCAGGCCGAACCCGTCCGACCCCGCTCCGCCCTCGGCGTCCACTCCGAGGTTTTTGCCGGGAGGAGGCGAGTTGTCCGGCTGCTTGGGCTGCGGCGCCTTCGCTTCGGGCTCGATCATCTCCTCCTTCTTCATTTCCTTCTTCACTTCGGGCTCGGGCGGTTTTTCCTCGATTTTAGGCGGCGGGGGCGGCTTGAGCAGCGTCACCATCTGCACGTGCCGCTGCCGCTTGCCCTCATTTTCCGAAACGAGGTAGTAGGCGGCCAGGGTCCCCGCAAAGAGCAGGAGCGCCACAAAAATCCCCGATGCCAGCCAGATCATCCTGGAATCCGATTTTTTCGATTTCTTTTTCATGGCCCAGGTCCTTTCCGCAAAATGGGAGCACTCGGCCGGTGTGCTCACTTCACCAGTTTTTGCGTCACAAGCCCCAGTTGCGTAATTTCCAGTTTTCCCAACAAATCGAGCACCTCGATGACACGTTTATAGTAAACATCTTCATCGCCCTTAATGACCACGGGCAGGTTGGGGTCCGCGGCCTTGTACTGGCTGAGCCGGGTCTCCAGCTCCTGCATGCTCACCGGGAAGCTGTCCAGAAAGATTTGCCCGTCGCGCGTGATGGTGATCGCCTTGGTGCTGGGCTTGACGGGAGATGCCGCCGCGCTGGCCTTGGGCAGATTCACCTTGATGCCCTGCACGGCGGCGGTAACCGAAATGACGAACACCACCAGCAGGGTCCACGCCAGGTCGAGAAGCGGAGTCACGTTGAGTTCATCGAGGATTTTTTGATCTTCGAGCAGCCTGCGCTTCATTCCGAACCTCCGTAATTGCCCTCTACTTTCATGAGGAACTCGTCGACGAAGAGGTTCAACTCCGTGGCGATGCCCTTGATTTGCTGCGCCAGGTAGTTGTAGGCAAAAAGCGAAGGGATGGCCACGAAGAGGCCGAACACGGTGGTGGCCAGGGCCGAGGCGACCCCCGGCGCGATGGCCGCAAGATTTGCCTCACCGGCCTCCGCCATGCCGGCAAAGGTGTTCATGACCCCCCACACCGTCCCCAGGAGCCCCAGGAAAGGCCCCCCGGCGATGGCCATCGTGAGGACCACCATCCACGAGTTGAGCTTCTGGTTTTCTCTTACGAAAGCACGCTCGATGGCGGCGTTGAACGCCTTGAGGCCCAGGGGGCTGAGCGCCCCTGCCCGTTCCGGGACGTCGCCGCGCCCCAGCCACTTTTTCAGTTCGCGGCAGCCCGCGAGGTAGACCTCGTAGATGGACGAGCCGTAGAACTCGTCTTCTTCGTCTTCCTCTTCTTCGTTATCCCCGGCGGCCGGAAAAACGACCTCCGCCGTCCCCCGGAAGGAGTCCAGGAAGAAGCCGTTGGTCTTTTTCATGAGCAGCAGGAGGATGGCCTTTCTCATGAACACCGCTGCACTCAGCATCCCGAAGGCGATGAGCACGCCGATGATGATCAGCCCGTCCAGGGTGAGGTTTTTGAAGATTATATTCAAATAGGTGCTCTGCCCGCCCCCCTCCCCCGACTCTTCTTCCGTCAGGGCGTACATGGAGGACTCCGGACCCTCCCCCGTATAAGCCTCCCGCATCCAGCCGGGGGCCAGGGCGATTTTGGACAGGCGCACTTCGTCGAGTTCGCCGGCAAAGGAATGGTCTCCGGCCGGGCCGGCCCCCAGCACCATGTCGGTGGACGGTTCGGGGATCGGTACGGAAAGCGGGACCGAGGAAACCTCGGAGCCGTCCACGTAGACCTCAATCTTTTCCGAGGGCTTTATGGTAAAGGCCACATGGTGCCAGCCTTCCAGCGGAATGTTGAAGCCCTTGGGGGTCTCGAACGTTTGTTCGCCCGCGACCACCCGGCAGTAAGGCGCGGCCTGGTCGATGCCCGAGACGATTTTTCGCTCCCCGTCTTCCCAGGAGAAAAGGTAGGCGTCATTTTGCGGACCCGAGAGCCTGACCCACGCGGAAAACGTCATGCCGCCGGAAAAATTGAGCGTCGGGGATTTGGGCACCACGATCCTTTCCCCCGCGCCGGAAAAGACCGCCCCGTTTCCGATCACCGCCTGCGTCCGGCTTCCGCCGTCGAACCTCGATGCGTTGTTCCCGTACGCCGTGGCGTCTTTGGGAGCACCGTCCTTTTCGTCGAAGTGATAGACCAGCACCCGGCTGACGTCATAGGTCCCCCCGCGGTCTTCTCCGCCCGCCGCCACCGCCTTGTTCCCGTAGTAGACCCAGATGTTGTCCGCGTTGGCCGACCCGGCGATCCGGGGGACCTTGACCCAGAAAAGACCGATTTCCAGTTGGGGATCGTAGAATTCTTTATGGAACTTCAGAGGCACCTTGTCGTTGGGACCCACGAAGCGGACATCGGAACCGTCGGCCTTGGCGTTGGCGAAATTGAAATTGCCGGCGTGCAGCCTCACGAGCACCGGGACGTCGTTTAAAGTCTCGGCGATATTGGCGCCCGAAGACGAGGTGTTGAACGTTACCTTGATCCGGTGCGCCCATTTATCGTCCCACCAGGCATGAGCCGAAGGGACGCAGAAGGCCAGCACGGCGGCCGCAAACATCAGGCCTGCCAGTCCACTTACGAGGGTCCTCTTCACACTTTCTCCAGATCTGTGCTGCACACTGTTCCCCATCAAAACATGTACTTGATTCTAAAAAACGCGCCGACGTCGAACTTGTTCGTGTGTTGCGTACTGGTGAGCGGCACTCCGAAGCCCACGTCGTATTCCACGTTCTTCATGACCGTCCCGCGGAAGCCCAGCCCCGCGCTCTGAAGCTCGGAGTGTCTGTCCTGACTCGGCAGAGGGTCTTTAATTTCCAGAGCGGCGAAGTCATAGAACACGTACGGGATGGCCTTGAACTTCTTGTCCATCCCCAACTTTTCCACCAAGTCGGGACCGGAAAACTCGATGGTGGCATGCACGGCATTGTCGCCCAGTTCTTCGCTTTCTTTGTAGCCGCGCACCGTGTCCAGCCCGCCGGCCGCATACTGCTCGTTGGAGATCAGGGGCTGGTTGGATATCTGCCCGTTCACCCGCACCAGCAGGCTGGTGTCCTTCGGGAGCTTCTGAAGCCGTTCGATGCCCGCGGTCCCCACCACGTAATTGCCCCTGGCCTTGAACCGCTTGGTCTCGAACTCGGCCTTGTCGGTAACCAGGCCACGGAAAGCGGAGCTCAAGCCGGCGCTGAACTGCGTGTACCCCCAGTTGTCCGCCAGGAAACCGCTGTAGGCGATGGAGATGGGCATGTAGGTCACCGAGGTGTCCACGCCGGCCGTACTGGCTTCCGTAAATCCCAGCACGTCCTTGAAGTCCTTGTAATCCAGCCCGAAGGTGATGCTGTGGTGGTACTGCTTGTGAGACGGGAGGGGGAGCACATACCGGACCCCGACCACCATGCCGTTTCCAACCGTTTTGAAACCTTCGCCGAAGGCCGAGGAGCTGTCGGCCAGAACGCCGTAGACGGCGATGCGGTCGCTGTCGCGGCCGGGTACCGGCAATACATAGGAACCGGCCACCACCTGGACTTCCCCGGGGTCCATGGGAGAGGTCTGGTACTGCACGGAAATGGAATGGCCCCGCTGCCAGAGGTTGTCGTAGCGGATCATGGCGCTGAGCCGCAGCGGCGTGGTATTGGGACTGGCGCGGTTGCTGATCTCCAGGCTGGCGTGCAGGGGCAAGTGGTCTTCCACGTTGAGTTCCACGTTCACCGTGCCCAGCTCCTCGCCGGGCGACATTTTTGGAATGACCTTCAGGTCCGCGCTGCTGTTGATCTTGTTGATCTCTTCCTGGAGGCGGGGGATATAAGGGATTTCTCCCGTTACGAACGAAGGGAGCTCCTTGCGGACCGCTTCCATGGTGTAATACCGGTTCCCGTTCACGGTGACCCTTTTTATCTTCCCCTCAATCGCCTCGAACTTGACGACGCCGTCTTCCACGGTCTGCTCCGGGATACTGACCATGACCGTCGGATATCCCAGTTCGTGGTAGAGGTTTTCGATGGATTCCCTGGCCCGCTCGACATCGGTTGCCGTCTTTTCGGGCCCCGTAAACTCGGCAAGCCTGGTCTCTATGGAGGCTTCCGCCAGGAGCGTGTTGCCCTGTATCCGGTAGGACTTGATTTCGAACGAAACCGGCCGGTCCTGCCCGGAAGACTGGGCAAAAGTCGTTTTTGCGCACACGGAAACGAGCACTAGGGCCACGGCCGCTATCAGGGACATCGATTTCAGCATAGCGGCCCCGCCAAAAACGTGGATGCGCCTTCCGAATCCGCGCCGGGCTCCGATGCGGCGTGAGTACGCGGCAGCCCCGTTTCAACCTTCGGTCTCAGCAATCTCCCCCCTCCCGGTATTGCCTGCAAAGAACCCGGTTCAACCGATTTCAAAACAATAGAGCCGTTTGAATCGGTCCCGCCCGACCCTTCCCGGCCCCTTTTGGAACGGAAGTGGAGCCTAACAAGTATGTGTTACGTTAAAGTGTCGGTTGAGTCACAATTTTGCAGACTTAGGCCGCGTTGCTATCTATTCGTTAATCGAGTGCATGGACTATTATGCAATCATATTTATTAATAGCCGCTTCAATGGCATGGCGCTCTCATAAGAAGTAATCGTTTACAATAATAGCTATCTAATGATTTGCGCCGCATCGAAACGGCACAAATCAACACTGATGGAATTCTTCAACATTAGGGGCGACGAAATGCGCGACGTAGAGAGGCTTCCCGGAGGGCACCGATCCGGAACGGACAGCGGGGGGTTGGTACCCGGACGGTTTGTGGGATGTAACAGAAAAATCACCAATCCGGCACGAGTTCTTCAAGATGGAGCTGTTATAGAAGGGGGCGATTTCACGGAGGGCCACCGCTCACCCCGGCCACGGGGCGCACAGCCGGCATTTCCGGCAGAGGCAAAGCGGTGTAACCGAGTTGGCGGAGCTATCTCTCCGACACTACCGACAATCCTCACAAGGTCGCCCAATAACAGGGGACTCCTTGTCAATTCACAACGATGATAATGAAAAAAAATCGGGCCAAACGAACTGCTGCCCTGTTCTTCACCGTTACAGTGGCAACGCTCTGCATTTTGCTCGCCGGCGCGATGACGGCCAGTTCGCAAGCAACTGAGGGATCAGGCAAAACTGAAGGGCGCCGACATGCCTCCTCCAAAGCTGATGTATCCTCAAGTTACCTGAGGGGTCTTGGTGCCAACCTGGTAGAGCACTTTGATGCCGCTGTCGCCCCGAACCAACCGGGAGGCGTCCTTCTTGAAAACAGAGGAGGTAAAATCATTCCGGATGGGTTCCGAGGAAAGGCATTGAGTCTTGCTCCGGGCGAATACCTCGTTTTCAATGCAAAGAAAGTCATCCATCCGGAAGAGGGCACCATCATGCTTTGGATTCGTCCTCACTGGGATTATTACCAGACCGAGGCGAACCGCCTCGTATCGCATAGCTTCGTCTCCTTTGAATGGAACGATAACAGAAAAGGGTATTTCCTGCTCACGGATGGGACATGGGAACCTGCCGGCTCTCCCTACTCGTACTTCGTGTTCAATAACCAGGACTATGCGCATACCAGTGTCAAGGTTCTTTATCACCGAGGGGAATGGATTCACCTGGCGTGTAGTTGGAAGGTGGGAGCCCAAGGTTATGTCAGGTTTTATCTGAATGGCATGTTGGTTGCCGCCAAGGCAGTGAAAAATTTAAGGGCCTTCGAGCCCATGGGTCCCATGTATCTTGGATGCGACAGAGGAGTACCTGGACTCGGCAAAAGATGGGCAGACAGCGATATCGACGAGTTTGCTACATTTCCTTACGCGATGACCGAGAAGCAGTTACACTCCATCTGCGAGCACCAGTATCCGAATTGGGAGAAGCATCGGTACGACTGGTTGCAGCCGATCCTGGCACAACCATACGAGCCGATAAAAAATTCAAGAGGAACCATTCTCGAAACACGGGCCATATTCGACGAAGGCACGGGCTGGATGACGGAAAAAGGGGCCCGTGAAACGATATCGAGGATAAAGGCGGCAGGCTTCAACGTCTACATTCCATGCATCTGGCACGGGCGAGGTACGAGATATCCCTGTTCCTTGGCTCCTCCTGAAGAGAAACTCGACCTCTCGGGAGATGACCCGCTTGCACGGCTGATTCGGATTGCTCACGCGGGCAATATCGAAGTGCATCCCTGGTTTTGCGTAGCCCTCAGGCAAAGAGATTTCCTAGACGACTACTTTGATCCCGGCACACCTCCGATGGCATTCGATCTGCACAAACCTGGCTTCAGGCAATTTATTAAGGATTTGATCGTGGATACGGTTAAGCGCTATGACATTGACGGCATCCAATTGGACTACATTCGCACCACGGGGATATGCACTTCCGTATCTTGTAAAGGCGATTATAGGATTCATTACGGCAGGTCCTTGATGGACGACCTAGCAAAGCACAATGCGGCGGGTGGTTTGGAACCTCACGTCCAGGAGTGGCAGGACAACGCCGTGGAAGCCGTAGTAAGGGCTGTCGCCGGAGAAGCAAAAGCGCTAAAGCCGCGGTTGGTACTCAGCGTTTATGGACATCCCCAGTTGCCGGACATCGGATTGCCCGTCAACCAGGAAGGCCGCCGGGAAGTCATGTGGGCCCGGAAGGGTCTGATTAATCTTATTTTTTGCGGCGAATACGGGGACCAGCCCGACTTTCAAAATGTGGCCCTGATTTCAAAAGAAATTCCCCCAAGGGTCAGCGCCCTCATTACTCTTGGAAACTACGGCAACCTTTTCGGTAGAAGCGGTAAAAGCATTATACCCCGTGATGCCAAATTAGTAGCGGACTTCATAGCTTGCGGTCAACGAATAAATAAACGCGGCGTTGCACTGTACCTCTATTCACAACTGAACGACGAACAAATATCAGCTCTCAGACACGGACCTTTTTCTCTTCCCGCTCGACCGCACTGGTACCGGCAGGACCTCGAATCGCCTGGACGATAGAATGAATACATTTCTCGCCATTATACTCATAGCTCTTATCGCAAAGGATACAAGCCGCCTTGGAGATCCTTACGTTCTTCGCGCCATTACCCAAGGGACTTGTCTATTGGCATCAATATATTTTTTCCTAGCGCGAATAAAGGAACTATCTCTAAGTAAATACATTTTACTATTACTATTTTTACTATGCCTTATGATAGGATCCCTCCTAAGTGACTCATTGTTTTATTCATGGCTTCAAACTATATCATTGGGAAGTTGTGTATTCTTTTTCATAGTATATCATGAATTATCAGGTAAAGTATATGACCATAAAGGAATATATGTTGTAATAAGAGTGCTATTAATTTTGATGGTAATAAGCCTAGTCATTATGAAATTGTTTCCATCCAT
>LUZZ01000005.1 GCA_001603845.1 Syntrophobacterales bacterium Delta_01
ATTCGCGGCCTCCCGCCCGGTGCCGTTCCGGCGTTTGGAATTCGGCCGCACGTGGCTTATAATCCTCACCAAATATTGCGCCGATCCCGACAAATCCTGCTCACAAGGAGTTTTCTGCCCATGCTGATTGTGGAACCGAAAAGAGTCGAAAGATCGTACGTCCAAAAGCTTCACGGAACCCCCGGCCTGATTTTCCCGCTGCTGTGCCCCGTGCGCGAAAAAGACTGGGCGGAGGGCTGGGACCCCCTGGCGGTTTATACGCAATCCGGTTTTGCCGAGGACGATTGCGTGTTTACGACCGGGGAAGGCAAGCCGGAATCGATCTGGGTGATCACCCGGTTCGACACCGAAAGGTACAGGATGGAGATCGTGAAGGTGACGCCGGGCATGACGGTGGGCAAGATACGGATATCCCTTTCCGCGAACGAATCCGGCAACACCGACGCGGAGGTCGTGTACATGTACACGGCCATCAGCCCCGAGGGGGAGAAGTTCGTCCGGGACTATTCGGAGGATTTTTTCAAGCGGTTCATGCAGTTTTCCGAAGCGACCCTGAACGATTTTCTGGACCGGAAACTGTAGAAAGAACGGGCCGCAACGCCGAATTGCACCGCGAAGCGGCGTGGGATGGAAGGGCCGTGGGGGCGAGGCGCCCCCACGCTTTCAGGGCATCGTTTCGATATCGCTTTGAACGCAACGCGGCATGAAACGTCGCACACTAGCGGCGACCCATGCCTCCTCCTCCGTGTGCAAACCCGCCGCCGTGCATTCCTCCGCCGAAGCTGTGGCCTCCAAAGCCACCCCCGCCGAAGCTGCGACCCGCGCTGAATGCATGTCCACCGAAGCTTCCGCGCGACGCGCCGCTAAAGCCCGTGCGAAATCCTCCGGACCCCGGATTGAACCTCGGGGCGGCAAAAGACCTTGCGGCCCCGAAAGACCTCGTGGTTCCGAAAGACCTCGGAGCGGCAAAAGACCTCGCCGGCGCCGACCCGAAGCGCGACGGTCCCGACCGTACCGAAGGCACGCCGGCCGAGGAAAAGGTCCGCGGAGCTGCCGACACATTGGGAGAGACACGGGCCATCCGCGCGCCGGATATTCCCGAATTCAACGGTGCCGCCCGGCTGAACCGGCCGGCCGCGCCCCGGTTCAAAATGGCCCTGGCTCCTGCGGTTCCGCTCCGGGCCCCCAGGCTGTTTATTCCCGCCCCGCCGAAGGCTGTCGTCCGCGCCAGGGCGCCCGGTGGCCGGGAAGCCCTCAGCGCCGGGTCGATCCGCCCCATCCGGCCGCCGGCGATGCGTACCTGGTTGGTAATGTTCCGGGTCACGAAATGATGGTGTTCGAAAACCCGCCTTGTCCGGTGGAAGTCGCCCAGCACATAAAACCCGCCGAACCCGTATCCTCCCCACCAGAAGGGGTAGGGCACCCAGTCGTAGAGGTACGCATAGTCCCACGGGGGCGGGTAGTAGGTCACCACGGGCGGGCCGTAATCGTCGTAGTACTCGCCCAGGTCCTCCGGACCGGTGTAGACGGTGTAATCACCTTCCGGGGGCGGCGGAGGAGCCTCCGAACCGTACTCACTGTCGGCCACGGTGATGGAAAGATCCAGGTCCGTGGCGACCTTCTGCACGGCGTCCCACGCTTCCTGCCGATCCAGGGGGAGCTTCCCGGTCTGCGCCGCGTCTCCCGCCGCATTGCGGATTTCGACAAGCACGTCGGGCGTTACCGGGTAATCGGCGATCCACCCGTTTTTGGGAAGAATACCCGAAGCGGCCAGCGTGCTTTCCGCTTCCGCCTCATCGTCGTTGTTGGTCAGGTTCAGCGTATTGGCCAATTGAACGGCGAAATCCCCCTCCCGCACCAGTGGCTGCTCGACAGGAGGTTCGGACCCGGAGGCGTTTTCCGCCCCCTGCGCAGCCAGCGGCACCAGGAGCAAACAGAGAATACTCAGAATCGAAAGCAGCCTCTTCATACCTGCTCCTTTCCAATCCGAAACCATCGACCAGGAGGAAATATAAGCATCCTAGTACATTATTGCTACGGAGGCGGCGGCCTGCGATACCGCCGGATCGGCATCGACAGAGCTCAAACCCCTTGCAGTGAAAGGATTTGCGGGTCCCGGACCGGCCCGGGGACAAATCGTGAGGAGGCGTTTCAGTGTTATTGACGCGGGAGGCGTTAAGGCCTATCTTACTATCCCGCCGTGTTCCGACTTACGTGCAGTTGATGCCAGATGCGAGTTGGTTATGAGAAGAGTCATAATCGGATGGGCGCTCTGGGCCCTGGCCGTGGCCACCATCGTGGTATTTCTCACCATGGCCGAGCAGTCGAAAAGGCAGAGCGAGCAGTTCGTTCCCAGGCATGTGCCCATGGATCAGAAAATCCTGGATTGACCGGTTTGCTTTTGGCCGCCGCCGTGCTACCTCCCCCGAATTGTTGTCCGCGATGACAAATCCGAAGGCAGAGCATTCTTTCCTGGTTTCCGGCTCCCAGCAGGGCGAGCGGCTCGACCTTTTCCTGAGCAGGCTGGTGCCCGACATCTCGAGATCGCACCTCAAAAAGCTCATCCTGAGCGACCTGGTGAGCGTGAACGGGGTTCGCGTAAAGCCGAGCTACGAAACCAGGGCGGGAGACGTCGTGCGGGTGGTGATCCCCGAACCGGAACCCGCCGCCGCGCTCACGCCCGAACCCATGGCGCTCGACCTGCTCTACGAGGATGAAGACCTGCTGATCGTGAACAAACCGCCCGGGCTGGTGGTCCATCCGGGGGCCGGGCACTTCGAAGGGACGCTCGTTCACGGGCTCCTGGCCCACTCGCCCCGGCTGGCCGTCCAGGGCTCGCCGCTTCGGCCCGGAATTGTCCACCGGCTGGACAAGGACACCTCCGGCGCCCTGGTGATCGCCAGGAGCGAACGGGCGTACCTGGACCTGATCGAACAGTTCAAGGTGCGCGACGTCCACAAGGAATACCTGGCGCTGGCCTACGGCAGCCCGGCGGCGCGGCGGGGGGAGATCAGGACCCTGCTGGGAAGGCACCCCACGGACCGCAAGAAGATCGCTGTGGTCAAAGCCGGCGGGCGGGAAGCGGTATCCCTCTGGAGCGTGGAGAAGGACTGGGGAGAGGTGTCGCTCCTGAAGGTGACCATCAAAACGGGCAGGACCCACCAGATCCGGGTACACCTCAGCCACATCGGCCACCCCGTCGTCGGTGACGAGGTCTACGGCGGAGGCAGGAGACGGGCCAAAACGGTAAAATCCGGCCCGGTCCGCGACCTGCTGCTGGAGGCGCACCGGCAGATGCTCCACGCCGCGCACCTGGAATTCAGACACCCGGTTTCGGGCGAGCGCGTATCGGCGACGGCGCCCCTGCCGGACGATTTCATGCACTTGGTGCGGGGGTTGGATTTCGACAAATCGGGGGATGGCGGTTGATGCCGGATGTCAGTGGGGCGTGGGGTTTACTTGGATTCGCGCGAGATCTTCCTCCCCGCCGCCCGCCGGTTCCGGACCGGGGTTCCTGGCGGCGATGCACTTCACCAGCGCGGCGATTTCCGCTCCCGAAATGGAGTCTTTCAGCAGGAAGTAATCCGCACCGCAGTCCGTGGCTTTCGCGCGGTACTCGGGGATATCGTAATTCGTGAAGATGCTCACCACCACTTCGGGCAGGGCCGTTTTGATCTCGCGGGTGAGTTCGAGACCGTTTTTCCCCACAAGCTGAATGTCCATGAAAACCACGTCCGGGCGAATCCGCCGCACCTTGTCCACGATATCGGTGCCGTCAACACATTCGTGAACGGTAAGGGAAGGGATGTAGAGCTTCAATATTTCCTTGAACGACCGCCTGAAAAAATCATTGTTCTCGACGATAACCACCGAAGGCATGGCTGTACTTCGCTCCCGGGTCCAGTGGCAGTTGGGATGGATCCTTTTACCCATTGTATGCACTATAGGGTCTGCATGCCCGAAGGTAAATAACAGCAATTGCGTATTTGGAATAAATTTTTACCGTAGAACGGTACCTGCCGGGTTACGGGGGGGAACGGTACTGTCGGTTTTTCGAAATGAAGCCGGCGGCGTCTTGGCGGTTTCCCTCAAAACCGTCATTCCCGCGGTGTTTTTGAGCGGGAATCCGGAGTCTACTGCACGGTCCCTTCGCGCCCGCTTTCGGAATGGGCCGGGGTGTGGGCCGGCAGCTCCAGGTAAATCAGTTCCGTGTCGTCTTCATACGAAAGGATTTCCGCGTACCTGCCCCATGTGACGGCCGAATCGAGCTGGCGTTCGGCTTCCTCGGGCGGAAATTCCAGCTCCAGGGCCTTCTGAACGACGTCCCACTTGAGCTGGTGATTGTCGGTGGCCTTCAGGATGTCCGTCAGCCACTTGAAGGTGGGGAGCCTGCGGATGCGAGTGGCAAAGATCTCTTTCCTGGCCTGGATGCTCGCTTCCGCGAAGGTTTCGCCCAGGGGCCGCAGGGTGATGTCGCCCTGGGCAATGGTGGCGAAGCCCAGGAGTTCCGCGGCGTCGATCAGCCGGAGCAGGTGGTCGGAATTGACCTTGAGCTCTTCGGCCAGCCGGTAGATGTCTACCCTGTCGCTGGGCATCTTGTCGAGGTGTTCCAGAAGGCCCGCCAGTTCGTTGAGGTTGATGTCCGGCAGTGCCCGCGTGCGGCCCGGCTCACCGGGGGCGGTGCCCAGTTCCAGGTGTTCGGGCTGGGTCTGGCCAGCCAGCAGCGCGTAGACCCGGTCCACCATTTCTAGGAATTTCGGGTCCTTGCGCATGCGCGGCTGGGGCAGGGGCACCCGCAGGTCGGCTACGATGCGGCCCGGGTCCTTTTCCATGACGATGATGCGATCTGCCATGAAAATGGCTTCTTCGATGTTGTGGGTCACCATGAGGATGGCCCGGGTGGGAATGCGCCCCTCGAACCACAGCTCCAGGAGTTCTCCCCGCAGCGCGTCCGCGCTCAGCACGTCCAGGGCCGAAAACGGCTCGTCGAGGCACAGCAGTTCCGGGTCGATGGCCATGGCGCGGGCAAACCCCACTTTCTGGCGCATGCCGCCGGAAAGCTCCCTCGGGTAGGCGGTCTCGAAGCCGTCCAGCCCTACCCGGTCGAGCAGATCCAGCGCGCGCGTGACGCTCACCTTCGGCGGGACCCCCCGGGCCTTGAGGGCCACTTCCACGTTTTCCTGCACGGTAAGCCACGGAAACAGGGCAAAGGTCTGGAACACGATGGCCGCGTTAGGGTTGATGCCTTCCAGGGGTTCGCCGCGGTAGAGCACCCGGCCCTCGGTCCCTTTCTGGAGGCCGGTGATGATCCGCAACAGCGTGCTCTTCCCGCATCCCGACGGCCCCAGCAGCACCACGAACTCGCCTTCGTCGATGGTGATGTTGACGTTTTGTACGGCCGTAAACCGCTTCTGGCCGGTCCCGTAGACCTGGCCGATATTTTTCAGCTTAAGCAGGGACACACCCGCCACGGCGCTACTCCATGCGATACCTTTCCTGGGCGACCCGGTAGAGCCGTCTCCAGATCAGGCGGTTGATCATGACCACGGTGAATATCATGGTAAGAGTCGAAGCCAGCAGCAGCGGGTAGTCGCCCGAGGCTGTGGCCCGGGCGATGGTGGACCCGATGCCGGTGGTAAATATCGCCTTGCCGCCGAATTCCACGTATTCGGCCACGATGCTGGCGTTCCAGGCTCCGCCCCCGGCCGCGATGGCCCCCGTTATAATATAGGGGAAAAGCGCCGGAAGGATAAGAGTGCGCCACTTGCTCCAGGTGCCGAGCTGGAGCAGGGTGGCGGTGAACTTGAGGTCCTGCGGAATGGCGCTTGCCCCGGCGATGATATTGAACAGAAGGTACCACTGGGTGCCCAGGAGCATCAGGAATACGGCCACCAGGCTCAGCCCCCCCGGCATGTTGATCATGAACAGCAGGAAGACCGGGAAAAGGGCCGTTGCCGGGATGGAGGCGGCGATCTGCACCACCGGCTGCAGGAGCCCGGCCAGCCTGGGATTGGTCCCGATGGCCACCCCCAGCGGCAGCGTCCAGGCCAGGGCGATCAGCAGGGCCGAAAACACCCGCAGGAAAGACGCCCCCACGCCGGCCCCTATCCCCACCCACTGTTCGGGGGAGACCGCCAGGAGCATCCGGACGGCCTCGTAGAGCCCGAAGGCCAGCGGCCCGGCGGCCAGGATGCAAACGGTGATAAATATCCACGGCCGCTGGTGTTTTTCTTCGTAATACTCCTGCCTTGCGGGAAACATCCTTATCAGCAATGCGTCCACCTTGCAGCCGACGGGGCCGAAAACCGTCTCCCTCATCCATTCCACCAGCCGGGAAGTCCGCCAGGCATCGTAGAACCAGGAAGAACGCGGCGTTTCCGCCTCCACCATCTCCAGCTTGAACCGTTCCGACCAGGCCAGAAGAGGCCGCCAGATGAACTGGTCGAGGGCCACGATCACGAACACCAGCGTTGCCACCCCCCAGACGATGGCGTCCATGTCGCCCTTGCTCGCCGCCTCGCTGAGGTACGCACCCAGGCCCGGCAGGCGGAAGTCGCGGTTTCCCACCGTGAAGATTTCGGCGGCCATCAGGAAAAACCAGCCGCCCGCCCAGCTCATGATGCTGTTCCACAGGAGCCCGATGGCCGCAAAGGGCAGGTGGAGAGTTTTGAACCGGAGCCAGCGGTTGAACTGAAACATCGAACTGGCCTCGGCCAACTCGCCCGGTATGGTGGTGAGCGACTGGTACCAGGCGAAGGTCAGGTTCCATGCCTGGCTGGTGAAGATGAGGACAATCGATGCCACCTCGGCCGCGATGTTGGTGGGAAGCACGCTGCTGAGGCTCAATACGACCACGGGAAGGAAGGACAGGATGGGGATGCTCTGGAGGATGTCCAGGAGCGGCAGGAGCAGCTTGCGCGCGTAACGGCTGCGCACCATCGAGTAGCCGTAGAGGATGGTGAACAGCATGGACAGCGCATACGCGGCCGCCATCCGGCCCAGCGAGTACCCGGCATACCACGGCAGGGCGGAGGGCGAGAGCGAAATATGAGGCCCCTTGATGATGGCGGGTGCGTGAAAGGCGAGGCGGGCCCCGTACCAGGTGATGCCCGCTATGCCCAGCAAGACGATCCCGTCCCCCCACGTGAACACGGGAAAACCGGTCTGTTCGATTTTGAATAGAAAAGAAGGCCGTTTCACTGCTCTTCACCCCCGGGAATTAAAAAAACCGGCAAACACTTCTACCTCAATTAACCGAAGCTCGCAACACCGGTAAGATAAGAGCCGGGACCAAAGACGCATGAGTGCGGGCGGGACGGGGTTGTAAGTTGCCGGTTGCGGGCTGCGAGTTGTGCCGGATCGTGGTTGCCCGGTCCGTCCCCATGCGTTTCCCCGGCAGCATCTCTGGGCAGTCCACAACCGGCCACCGGCCGCCGTCCTTCGCTCCGCCGGTGTTCCGGTATATAATGGTGCCGGGAGCCTGGTATGATCGTTAGCGCAAGCCGCCGGACCGACATTCCGGCCTTTTATTCGAAATGGTTCATGAACCGCGTGCGCAGAGGGTGGTGCGACGTTCCCAACCCGTTCAACCGGGCGCAGGTTTCGACGGTTTCCCTTGCTCCGCGGGACGTGGACGCATTCGTTTTCTGGACCCGGAATCCCCGCCCCCTGATGGCTTGCCTGGACGAACTGGACGGGCTCGGGTTCCGGTATCTTTTCCTGGTGACCCTGGTGGGCTACCCGCGCGGGATCGATCCCCGCTCGCCCGGACCCGAGGCCTCGGTCTCCGCTTTCCACGACCTGGCCGCTCGGATAGGCCCCGACAGGCTGACCTGGCGGTACGATCCGATCGTGCTCAGCGGCGTTACCACGCCCCGGTTTCACGAAGAAAACTTCCGGCGCATCGCCCGCGCGCTCCGGGGAACGACGCATCGGTGCATCATCAGCTTCGTAAACGAGTACCTGAAGGTGAAAAAGCGCCTGGGGGAGGCCGTTCCGGGAGGTCTCGGCGCCGCCGACCCCGGCCTGCCCGAAGTCCGCGGGCTGCTGAGCGCCGTTTCCGCCGCCGCCCGCGAGGAGGGCATGCAGGTGTTTTGCTGCGCCGGCGAACACGACCTGTCGCCGTTCGGCATCCTCCCGTCGAAGTGCATAGACGGGGAGCTTATAGGAAATCTTTTCTCCATTCCGCTGAAAGCGCCGAAGGACCCGGCCCAGCGCGCCGCATGCGGGTGCTCGGCGAGTAAGGACATCGGGATGTACGACACGTGCCTCTACGGGTGCGCGTACTGCTACGCCACGTCCAGCATCGAGCGGGCCAGGGCGAACCACCTGGCGCACGACCCGGAATCGCCGTCGCTGGTTTGATTCCCACCGACCCCGGGGGATTCTTTTCGGCCGGGAAAAGAAACGCTGTTTTCGATAACAACACCTCGTGACGGATGGCATATCCCTATCCGACGGACCGCCGCGTCCGCCCCGCTGCAAAAATCAGGACCTTTGCCCCAATTATTTGTGTTATGATTTCGAGGATAAACCGATAGAATCTTGGTTCTCCTTCGACCGGAGCAAAGGTGCGGCCGCCGGCTGTTTTGGTTACGTCCTTCTGATCTCTATTTTTTTTCCACGTGAGGTAGAGGCCTTATGGGGTCCCTTGAGCAGGCTGCTTGTCCAATCGCCTTTGAAAACCGCCGGCCCGTCATGGCGGTCAAGCTGCTGCTGATAGTCTATATCGCCCTGCTGTCCTTTCATTTTAGAATCTTTCCGCTGGCTCCGGGGCTGGACCCTTCCTGGATGTTTACACTCAACTACGTGGTGAATTCCAGCCTGCTTTTCGGCAAAGACCTCGTCTTTACCTATGGCCCCCTCGGCTTCCTCGCTCACCCCCAGGCCATCGGCCACAACGTGCCCGTCGCGCTTGCCTGCCATCTTTTCGCGTGGCTGCTTTTCGTCACCCTGATGGCTTACGGTGCACGGAGGCGCCTGTTTTCCCTGGTAGAGTTGTTACTCTTTACGGTGGTGGTCATTGCGAGCAGAACACTGATGTTCGACTACAGTGTGACGTTTCTGGTCCTGCTGCTCCTTTGTTTCTCCGCGGCCCGGAGGAACGGGATTCCCTATTTCCTGGCGGCCATATTCCTGAGCTGCGCCCTGTTTTTCATAAAAATCAGCGCCGGCCTCATGGTGGTGCCGGCCATCCTGGTGCTCTCGGTTTTCGATATTTTCAGAGACAGGAAAAAGGGCCTGATCGAGCTGGGCCTGTCCCTGGTGCTCCTTCCGGCGATGTTTGTGGCGGGGTACCTGCTCTACAATCCATCGGTTGCCGACATGCTGGCCTACCTGCGAGGGATCGTCGAAATATCTTCCGAATATAACGTGGCGATGAGCAATGCGGGACAGCCGCATGAAATTTACCTGGCACTGTCCGTCCTGGGGGCCTATGTCTATTTCTGCATTCTTTACTACCGGTCCGGGGATGCCCTGTTCCCGTTGACTGTCGCGTTTTTGCCTTCCCTGCTGATGGGGTTCAAGCACGGGTTCGTGAGGCAGGATGGGCACGTGGGCCTCTTTTCCACCACGGCGATGTTCATCTTCGGCCTGCTCCTGCTGTTTTCGGGGCCGAAACGGCGGGTGAGAAAAAGTATCGTGACGATCCTGGTCATCGGCGCCTGCCTGGTCATCAATTTTTGGCACAAGCCGAAGCCCTTCCCGGTGCGTTTCCTTCCCACCGAGGCCGTGAAGCTGGTTTTCGATCACTCGGGGCCGAAAACGGCCGGTCCAGCCGGCGGAGATCTCCTCGCAGAAGAAAAACTTTCGCAGGATATCCTGGAAAAAATCGGCCGCAGCGGGGTGGGGGTTTTCCCGTGGGAGGTGACCTACGTTGCCGCAAACAACCTGATCTACAACCCCTTGCCGGTTTTCCAGGCGTACAGTGCCTATACGGCATACCTGGACAATTGGAACGGGGCGCACCTGAACGGAGGCGAGGCGCCGCCGTGGCTGCTGATGGACTTCGCCGATATAGACGACCGCCACTGCTTGGTCGACGTGCCCGCCACCTGGCTGTCCATGTACCGGTGGTACGAGCCGTTTCAGCGAGTGGGGGCCATGCTGGTTCTGAAGCGAGCCGAGTCCCCCCGGTTCGACCGGCTCGACCCGGCCGGCCGGGAAGGGCATCGGATCACGGATGAAATCCAGCTCCCGGAATCGGACGAGCCCCTGCTGGTGCGAGTGCCGATGGACCTCACGTTCTGGGGGAAGTTGGTAAAGCTGTTCTACAAAATCCGGAGGATCAACATGGTGCTGACCGACGACGCGGGGGGGGCGTACATTTACAGGATCGTGCCGGATACCCTGCGAAACGGGGTTTTCGCCAATTACCTGCCCATGAATATGGATGAGCTGGAGATGCTCTACCGTTCCCGTTCCCCCAGGAGGATCGTCTCCCTGCTGCTCTTTGGCGATGATCTCAAACTCTACAGGAAAAAGATTTCGGTCGAATTTCTCAAGATCCCGGGCATCCGCATCAGCCGGGTCGCCAGGCAGCAGCTCCCGGCCGATGCCGATGTACCGCAGTCTCCCCAAGCCGCCCTGTTTTCAATCGATAGTGTGAATGATCGTATAATTACACAAAACCCGATCACCGTATCGATGAGCGAGGCTATCGCTAGGATCACCGGCTGGGCGGTCGATCCCGCAGCCGGGAAGGCCGCGGAGGGAGTCTATGTCTACGTGGACGGGAAGCCCTTCTGCGGGATTTACGGCGCTGGCAGGCCCGACGTCGCGGAGGTGTATTCGAACCCGGCGTACACGTATTCGGGGTTTTGCTGCACGGTTCTGCTGGCGAGGCTGGGACCCGGCCTTCACTCCGTTTTCTTCAAAATATTCGCGCACGACAAGAAAAACTATTACCGTTCGTCCACCATGACTCTCGAAGTACTGCCGAAATAACCCCGACCGGCTCCCGCCGGGAAGCGAAGCCGGAGTCTTGCAAGTGCTTTGTCCCACCTCCCGTGCCTCCCGCCTTTCCCCGCCTGCCAACGTGCGGGCCAAAAGGCATTCCCATGCCGGAGCATTTCTGTTATGGTTTACCTCATTGAGTGCTCAGAGCCATTGCGGGGGAGGTCTTCCCCCTGCCGCAAATCTGCAAACCGCCAACAACTGCAAGGAGCGATATCGGAGTGAAAAACGACGCATTGCCATTTGAGAAGGTCAGGGCCATTCAGGTAAGAAAGGGAAAACCTCTGTCACAGCTCATCGCCGAAATGTCCGATACCGGTTTCCAGGGGCGCAGGCTGGCCGAGGTGTGCGACATTTTCGAGGAAATGATCGGGGAAAAAGACCTGACCATTCTCATGGGCTATGCGGCGTCGCTGTCCGTTGCGGGCCAGTGGTCGATCATAAGCTGGATGCTGGAACGGCGCTATATCGACGTACTGGCCGCCACCGGAGCGAACCTCACCGAGGACATCGTGGAGGGCATGGGGTACAGCTACTACAAGGGCACCCACATGGTGGACGACGAATTCCTTTGCCAGAAGGGACTCAACCGCTACTACGATATCTACGGCAGTGAAAAAGAATATATGAAAATGATCGAGCTGATCGGTGAATTCATCCTGACGCTCGATGAAAACCACAAGTACTCGTCGCGGGAATTTCTCTACCTGCTGGGGTTGTGGCTGGGGCAAAGGGGAGTGAAGTGCATCGTGGTTTCGGCGGCCGAAAAGAAGATTCCCGTTTTCTGCCCCGGAATTGCGGACAGCCCGGTGGGGGACGCGGCGCTTTTTGCCAGGAGCAAAGGGTTTAACCTGTGCATCGACGCCATCAAGGACTACGTGGAGTTCATGGGCCTTGCCGAAAAAGTGAAGGATACGGGCGTCTTCTATATCGGGGGGGGCGTTCCCAAGGATTTTGTCCAGCTTTTTGCCGTGTCGGCCGACCTGCTCTATAAGGACAGGAAAATTCCCAACAGGAAAAACCCCGTGACCCGGGAAGGGACCGACGAAACGTACCATCCGCACAAGTACGCCATCCAGATCACGTCCGATTCTCCGCAGTGGGGCGGCCTTTCCGGCTGTACCTTCGAGGAGGCGACCTCCTGGGGCAAGGAGACCATTTCGGGGGTAGGCAGAACGGCCCAGTGCTTCTGCGACGCCACCATCGCCCTGCCGCTTCTCGCCCACGTCATCGCCGAAAGAGTCGAGGAAGCCCGGCAGGGAGTGTGCTTTTCGGAACTCTTCGGATAGCCGGTTCCAGTTGGGAAATAAAAAGGGAGGCCCCGCATATTTCACGTAGCGCGGGGCCGGGACGGCCGCGTTTTTCGACATCCCCGTGCGGACTTTTTCGGAACGAGCGCCCATGCTGATTTCCGTCCATATACCCAAGACCGCCGGAACGAGTTTTCGGCGCAGCCTGGAGAGTGTCTTCGGCGACCGCTTTCTGCTGGTCTATGCGGACGATCCCGGCAGGCCCTCGCTTCGCATCCCGCCCACCATTTTGCCGCATAATCGTACCAACCTTGCTCATAAACTGGATGAACTGCGGCATCGGTTCGGTTTTTTCCGGAAACGGCGCGAACTGGTCGGGAAATATGACGCCATACACGGCCATCTCCTTTCCCACTGGTTCAAGTCCCTTCCCTGTCCCCAAAAATACTGTGTTTTCCTGCGAGACCCCGTCGAGTGGGTGATTTCCCATTACCTGCACCTTATGGAAGCACACGCGGGGACTCATCCCAAAAGGCCCCGATGGAGCCAGGCCGCAATCATCAACCACATGAGTCTCAACGATTTTGCGGAAGCGCCGGCAATTTCCGATTTCTTTTCTCAATACGTGTGCGGGGTGGGTATCGAGCGCTTCGACTTCGTGGGGCTGGTCGAGGAATACGAAACCAGCCTCCGGCTCTTCGAGAAAATTTTCGGGTGCAAAATGGCGGAAGAACGTCTCAACATTCGACCGAGAGACCGGTTCCGCGATCTCTTGGCGGAAGTGGACATGGACCGGCTCCGGCGGTCCCAGGAGCCCAATCGGAAGCTTTACGACCAGGGGCGAAGGCGCTTCGAACAGCTTTGCTCCCGGTATCTTTGATCGGTCCAAGTCCCGCGGGCATGCGTTGGCGCTCGATGCAGCGGGCGTGTTCCGGCAAAGAGCATGCGATTGATGCATTGCGGAAAACCAGGAATCCAGGGATTCCGGTTTAGAAAAGACGGTGTCTCGTCCCGAGACAAATTTTCCTTTCACGAATGGCTGAGGCGGGTAAGTTGAGCGAGAGGGCTTCAAAGACCGGCGTTGCGTCCTTCGGCCCTGCGGGCTGCGTTTGGGCTGCGGCGCAGATTGGGTGGTAACCGTGGACCGTGCCGGCTCCATCCTCAAATACATCGACAAGTCGAAAACCGGGCTGGAAATCGGCCCGTCCTACCGGCCGCTGTGCCCCAAGCGCGGCGGCTGGAAGGTGTATACCGTCGATCACGCCCCCAAAGAACAACTGGTGGAAAAATACGAAGCGCTTTTTCCAGCCGGTTTTCCGGGCCGGGACACCCTGATCGCCAACATAGAAGAGGTCGATTTCATTTGGGGGGAGGGCAGCCTGGCGGCCCTGGTGAAAGCCAACGGGGTCGAGCGGGTGGATTTCATCGTGGCCAGCCACGTCATCGAGCACGCGCCGTGCCTCATATCTTTTCTCATGTCGCTGGAAGAATTGGTCGTCCCGGGCGGGGTGATTTCCATGGCCGTGCCCGACAAGAGGCG
The DNA here is from genome assembly GCA_001603845.1 of Syntrophobacterales bacterium Delta_01. Lineage (GTDB taxonomy): Bacteria > Desulfobacterota > Syntrophobacteria > Syntrophobacterales > Syntrophobacteraceae > SbD1. Next base: position 13,747 of record LUZZ01000005.1, read on the forward strand.
CGAGTTCGACTTTTTCAAGCCTCTTTCGACCACCTACGACGCCATCGAGGCGTACCGGGAAAAACGGACCAGGCACTCGGCCAGGAGCGCGTTTCTGGACGGCTTTTACGCCTGCGAGTGCGAGTCCCGCGGAGCGTGGGAGGGGGCGGCCGACGTTTCCAGGATATCCCTGGCGAGGCGTTTCGATAAGGCAGAGAAGATATTCCGGGAACACACGGACAGCCCGGAAGTCCCCTATTCGGACTGCCACGCATGGTTTTTCACCCCTTCGTCCTTCGAACTGGTGCTGCTGGAGCTCCGGGCGCTCGGATATATCAGCTTGAAGCCCTTTGAAATATCCGGTCCCTTCGAGTGTGAATTCCACGTGCACCTCAGGAAAGCGGGGCCGGAAGACCGGCTGGACGATGCCGTGCTTTTTGCCGGGCGCACCGCGCTGCTTCAAAAGATACACGCCGAACTGGCCGAAACGTGTGAAAATCCTTCCCGCCTGTCCCTGCGGGGGCTTCGCCGGAAGATAAAATCCTGCTTTTCCCGATTCACCGGCCGTGCTTCGGGGTGAGCTTGCCGGGGGCCGCTTGTCAATGTCCGGAAAACCAGTCGTTTCACAAAATGCCTTGCAGAGCCCCGCGGCCGGTGTGTGCCTGGACGCGCTCATGTCGGCGGTCAGGTTCTGCGGGCGGGTCGCGCAGAGGATATCCCAGAAGTGGTGCAGGGAGGCGCAAGAGCTTCACCGGCGCCGGTTTTCCGGGAAATCCCGCTACACGTACGACCGCTGGATCGCCGATCACGACGTCCTGGACGATGGGGCGAGGGCCGCCGTGCGGCGCGTAATCGTATCGATGCCCGCGCACCCGGTCATCTCCGTGGTGATGCCCGTGTATAATCCGCGGCCGGAGTTTTTGGAACAGGCCGTGGAGTCGGTCCGCAGCCAGCTCTACCCGCACTGGGAGCTGTGCATCGCCGACGATGCGTCCACGGACCCCGGCGTGGCGTGGCTTCTTCGCGGCTACCAGGAGTCGGATGCGCGCGTAAAAGTAGTTTTCCGAAAAGAAAACGGACACATATCCGAAGCTTCCAACTCGGCCGCCGCGCTGGCCGGCGGCGACCGGCTGGCCCTCCTGGATCAGGACGACGTCCTGGCCGAGCATGCCCTCTTCTGGGTGGCGCTGGAAATCGTGAAACACCCGGATGCCGGGCTCATTTTCTCCGACGAGGACAAAATCGACCCGGAAGGCCGCCGCCGCGACCCGTATTTCAAGTGCGAGTGGGACCCCGACCTTTTCTGCTCCAGCAACACGGTGAACCATCTCGGAGTTTACGATACGGCGATTTTCCGCGAACTGGGAGGCTTCCGCAAAGGTTTCGAAGGCTCCCAGGACTGGGACCTCGCCCTGCGGTTCATCGAACGCATGGGACCCCGCCGGGTGCGCCACATCCCCCGGGTGCTCTATCACTGGCGCATGCACCCCGATTCCATAAGCCTCAACGGCGAGTGCAAGCCCTACGCCCAAAACGCCGCCGAGCGCGCGCTGGACGAACATTTCGCACGGCTGGGAACCGGGGCGAAGGCCGTTTCGCTAAGCATCGGCCACAGAATCCGCTACCTTCCGCCCGAACCTCTGCCCCGTGTCAGCCTGGTGGTGTCCGCAACCGGCGGTCCCATCCTACTTTGCAATTGCCTGCGAAGCCTTCTTGAAAAAACGGCCTACCCGGATTTCGAAATCCTGCTGGCCGGCAACCGCAGGCTCCCCCCGGCGGTCGGCCGCCTTTTCGGCGGCCGGGTCCGCGTCCTGCGCTTCCCTCGGTCCATGGGGGCCGAGGCCATGAGGAACCGGGCGGTTGGGGAGGCCGGCGGCGCGGTCGTCGGCTTTATCGACGGCCGCCTGGAAGCGGTGGACGGGGACTGGCTGCATGAGATGGCGAGCCACGCGTGCCGGCCCGAAGTAGGCGCCGTGGGCGGCCGGGTGCTCTATCTCAGCGGCAAGATCTGCCGGGGAGGCATCGTCCTGGGCCTCGGAGGGAAGTTTGCCGGGGACGTCCACCGGGGCAAAAGGCCTCCGTGCTATTTCGGCCAGGGTTCGCTCATCCAGGGCTTTTCCGCCGTATCCGGGGTCTGCATGGCGATACGAAAAGAGGAATTTTTGCGGGCCGGAGGGTTTGCCGAAGACCTTTCCGGCTACGGCGACGTGGATTTGTGCCTCCGGCTGCGCCGGGCCGGCCTCAGGAACATCTGGACCCCGTATGCCCAATTCCGCTTCCTCGGGCCGGGTGCGGCGGAGGAGGCAGGAGACGAGGCGGGCGTGAGGGAGCGTTGGAAAGACCTCCCGGCGGAGGACCCGTCCTACAGCCCCAACCTGAGCCTCGACGGGGACAACTTCCAGGCGGCCCGCAGGCCGCGGGTGGCAGGCCTTCCGGGGCCGGAGGGGCTGGTTCTCAAATGATATCCATGCCTTCGTTCCCGCGCTCCGGCGTGAGGATGCAATCTAAGTTGTTGTTATAAATAAGCTTTCTTCTTCCACGGAAGCCGGATGCCGGGTGGGCAGAAGCGAAGCCCTGCCCACCGCTTTTTGTGACCAAACGTTCCCGTGGCGGGCATGATGAAGCCGGTCC
>LUZZ01000389.1 GCA_001603845.1 Syntrophobacterales bacterium Delta_01
CCGCCCTGCGGGTGGGAGACCCGCTCGACCCGGCCACCGACATCGGTCCCATACGGGTCGAACGCACCCGCCTCACCCTGCAAAAGGCCCTGGAAAGGTGTTCTTCCGGCGCTCGCAGGCTTGCCGGCGGAATCCACAACGATACGGTCCATCCCATCATCCTGGAAGCGGACAGCGGCTTCAAGATCCCGGACCTCGAACTGTTCGGGCCGTTTTTGATCCTCAAACCTTTCGACGATCCCGAATCGGCGGTCTTTGAGGTGCTGCGGACCATGTACGGCTTCCTGCTCGCCTTTTTCGGGTCCGTCTCCGGGGAGGCCGTCGGGCTGTTCCACGATAATTTCGGCATGGTTTACGAGAACCCCGATTTTTTCTTCTCCCCTCTTCGCACCGCGTTCGGCGGCCGGAAGGAAAGCGGCTGGATCATGGAACGCAGGGGCAGCCGATGGATAAGCCGGGACGGCAGCTTCAACTACAGCCGGGAACTGGTGCGCCCGGATTGAGGAATTTTAGGATCAGGGCACTGAGAGATTCGGGATTGAGGGGGCAGGGGACCGCCGGACGATTCCTCAATCCTTGAATCCCGAAGTCTCCGTATCAAAGGAGTTTCGGTTATGAGAGCCACTGTTTTTTACGCACCGGGAGATGTGCGCATCGAAAACGTTCCCGACCCCCGCATCCAGCAACCCACCGATGTCCTGGCCAGGGTGACCCATGCCTGCATCTGCGGTTCCGACCTGTGGTTCTACCGCGGGCTTACCGATTTCAAGCCCGGGTGGCGGACGGGCCACGAATGGATGGGGGTGGTCGAAGAGGTCGGCCCCGAGGTCAGGACCATCAGGAAGGGCGACCGGGTGATCGCACCGTTCGTCACTTCGGACGGCACCTGCGAGTTCTGCCGGGAGGGCTTGTACACCTCGTGCGTCAATGTCGGCTTCTGGGGAATGGAAAACGACGGAGGGCAGGGGGAAATGGTCCGCTGCCCGTTTGCGGACGGCACCCTGGTGGCGCTCCCTCCCGATGTCCCCAACGACGACGCCCTGCTCAAATCCATCCTGCCCCTGACCGACGTGATGGGCACGGGCCACCATGCGGCCGTTTCGGCCGGGGTCCGCCCGGGGGCCGTCGTGGCTGTGGTGGGAGACGGGGCGGTGGGGCTGTGCGGGGTCCTGGCCGCGCGCAGGCTGGGGGCCGGGCGCATCATCGTGCTGGGCCACCAGGAAGCGCGCATGGACCTGGCTAGGCGTTTCGGAGCCACCGACATCATCGCCGGCCGCGGCGAAGAGGCCATCGGCCGGGTGATCGAAATGACGAAGGGCGGAGCCGATTCGGTGCTGGAATGCGTGGGGACGAGCACGTCTTTCAACACGGCCCTCGGCATCTGCCGTCCGGGCCGGACGGTGGGCTTCGTGGGAGTGCCGCACTGGGGGGAGCCGCTGAACGCCAGGCGGCTGTTTTTCCAGAACATTCGGGTGCACGGCGGAGTTGCTCCCGTGCGCGCCTATATCCCGGAGCTTCTCAAAGACGTCCTGGCCGGCCGGCTGGACCCCTCACCCGTGCTGGACATGACGGTAAATCTCGACGGGGTCCCGGACGGCTACAAGGCCATGGACACCCGCAAGGCGATCAAGGTGATGGTGCGGATGTAGCGTACCGCCCCACCGGGCCGCACGGCGGCTTCCCGGGACCGGCGCAGGGGGGGCACGGCTTCATCGTGCCCGCCGTTTTCCGTCCGGTATTTTGTGTCGCAACGGGAAAAGAGCCTCACCCGGCCGGCGAGATGAGCGGCGTTTTGTGCTCGTTTTTGCGGAGCAGCACGTAGAAAGCGCCCCAGCCGCCGTCGCAGGGCTTGGCGGAAGCAAAGGCGAGGACCACCCTTTTGAGCGGCGCGCGCATCAGCCAGCTCACCAGGTTGTTCTTGAGGACCGGCTCCTTGTCTACCGAATTGAGCCCCCGGCCGGGAATGATCAGCACGCACCGCCGGCGTTCGGAAAAACTGCTCAGGACGAACCGGATGGTCTCTTCCCGCGCCTCCTGCCGGTTGAGGCCGTGCAGGTCCAGGTAGTCCTGGTAGCTGAAGTACCCGTTTCGAAGCTTCTTGAGCACTTCGGGCGAGAGGCCCACCACCGCGCCGTCGATGTATTCGTCCGAATAGGAAAGCTCGAACGTTCCGTCTCCGGCGACGAGGTCCACCAGTTGGGTGTAGGCTTCCAGTTCTTCCTGGGCGTGGAAGCGCGGGTTCTTTTTTTCCGGGGGGCGGAGAGGAATTTTGCCGTGCGCGCCGGCGGGCAGCGGATTCACTTCGGCCATCGCCCTGGTGAACAGGCCCTCTTCGGTTTCCTCCACGGGCGGAACCGGAGCAGGCGGTTCGGCGGGCGGTTTGTCTGAATATTCATAATCATTGGAAAAACTTGATACGAGGTGTTGATCTAAATCCTTAAAGGGGGTATAGAATCCGGAAAGGCGCTTCTGCCGGGAAGAACTGCGCGGGGGATTGTCGGATTTTCCTTTGCGTTTGTTCATCTTCGGTCTCGCTTCTCCCCCGAAGGGATAC
>LUZZ01000390.1 GCA_001603845.1 Syntrophobacterales bacterium Delta_01
TTCCCGCAGGAGCCCTTCGAGCCCGAAGCTGAAGGCTTCCGTCTGGATTTCCCTGCTGTAGCGGGGGCTCACGGTGGTGACGAAGTCGCTGTACACGATCCCGGCTTTCAGGAAGCTGCACTGTCCCCAGAACTCGATGCCCTGCATCGAAAAAACGGAGGGCGGAAGCTGCATGAGGCTGAAATGGCCGGAAGGGAACAGGCCCTGGTACGCGATGTTATGGATGGTAAAAACGGTTCCCGAACCCAGCAGATTGGGATGGTAGCGCCAGTTGAGCTGGAAATAGGGGGCGACGGGTCCGGTTTGCCAGTCGTGAAGGTGGAAGATGGACGGAAACCAGTTCAGGGCCAGGCACAGGCGTTGGGCGGCCCTGCTGAAGGCGATGAATCGTTCCGCGTTGTCCTCGTAGTCACCCCGGACCGGGCTGCCGTACAGGAAGGAGCGGTCGTAGAATTCGTCTTTTTCCAAAAAGTAGATGGGAACGCCCGTTGCCGTGCGGCCCTCCCAGATGTGTGCGTGAAAATCGTGAATGCCCACCGGAACCACGATATCTTCGACGAGAAGCTCCAGCGATTCGTTGAGGTTGCGCACGGAGCGGTAGAGCGGCATAAAAATTCGTACATCACAGCCCAGTTTCTGGAGCGAGGCGGGAAGCGAGCCGGTTACGTCGGCGAGGCCGCCCGTTTTGGCGAAGGGGGAAACCTCCGAAGAGCAAAAAAGAACTCGCATGGCAGCAGGCCCTTTCAAAAGTGTAAGGTGTGTTTCAGGAAGGTTCCTGTTCTTTTTTGCGGCGATCGAAAATGGAAACTACTTTTCCTTCTTTTTTGGGCTTGGCGGAAGCCGGTTTGGACGGTTTCTTGCGGGGCGGCTCGGTTTCGGCTTCCCCGGCATATTCTTCCCCGACGGGGGCCACCACCGGTTCGATGCGCATGGGGTGCCCGCCCATCGTAAATTCCGTGCCGTTGAAGTACGCCTCCCGCAAAATCCAGGTTACCACCAGCAGCGGTACCTGGAGCACCAGCATTTTCACGTGGAACCACTGCGGCTTAACGTCGGGCGATATTTCCTCGACCCTGGCGAAGAAGGCCGGGGAATTGTCCATGTAAACGAGAACCACGTCGCCTATGTCGGTCATTTGCAGCCTCCGATATGTTTTGGGGCCGCCACGAAGGACACGAAAAGCACGGAGAAAAATCGAAGAAACCGGCGCCTGACCGCGCGGGCTTACTTTTTCTCCGCGTTTTCCGTGTTCTGCATGGGGCATGCATTTCCATTGACGTATTCGTCCCGAAGGCCCGCCGGGACCATGGGGAGCCTCGCCGGGTCGGGCGGGACGAAACCGAACACCATTTCCAGGAAATGGGTCACGATCCTGTAAGTTGCTCCCCACAGCATCTCGGGCCGGCCGCCGCAGAGATGGAGAAAGCAGGGGAAATCGACCTCCGTGCCTTGAAACCTCCACTCCAGATGTGGAGGAATGAAGCGCCGGTGCACGGCATAATTGAAGGGGTTGAGAAGCTCCCGCAGCGGAATGTAAACCACTTTTTCCACTTCCCAGCTCAACGTGAAGTTTCGCTGGTGCGGCACCCAGACCGCCATGGGATGGATGACCCTGCGGAAAAGGATCAGGCACTGGGAGTGCATGGGGCCCAGGAACCTCAGCGCCATGGGGTTGAGGCGCATTTCTTCCCAACCCTCCCTTATCCCCGTCGCCAGCAGGAGCGAAAGGAATCCGGCGGCTTCCGGCCTGTCGTGCCGCAGCCGGCTCCAGCCTTTCCATCGGGAAAGAGGAGAGCCGGGCAGCGTCAGAACCCGCGCGAGCCACTTGTCGAACGGGGTTTCAACCGCCCCGCCCGGACAGCATAAATCTCCCGACTGCCTCACCTTCCTGGACCGCTTGTTGAGAATGATGCATACCTCGCGCGGGCTGCCGCTTTCCGGGACATGCTCGCCCAGCAGGAACAGCACGCTGGAGATGCGCTCCCGTGTGTCGCACTGCGCGTTTCGAAAAAGCGACTCCGGCCCGCACCCGGACGACAGCGCCCGCGTTATGCGCTCGCGCAGGGATCGAGGGTCTTCGATCAGGTTCATAGATGCTCGCGTGTCTCCCACGTCTGCCATTCCTGCAGTTTCGCCTCCAGGCGCTTGGCCGAAACCGGGAAAAGCGTCTTAATCTCGGGAGCGAAAAGGCTTATCTTGAACTCTTCAATCATCCGGTTCAGCTCATTGATAAGTTCCCTCCCCCGGTTTGTCTGCCCGCCGAAACTCATCTTTTCGATCTCGCGCAGCCTGTCCCGGTAGGGGGCCGCCTGCTGTTCCTTGGCCTTGTCTTTTTCCGGGGAAGCGTAGGCCCTTTCGGCACGAATCCGCAGCGCCTTCAGGTACCGGGGCAGCATGCGGATATAAGCGGAACGCCGGTTGGAGAGGAAATCGGCCGGCACCAGCGCTTCCAGTTCCGCGGAAACGGCCGCCAGCCGTTCCAGCACCGCGCCGTTGGCTCCCGCCATCCGGGAGTAGCGGTCGATGACGGTTCGCGTTTCGTGTTTTTCCCGCACCGCGTCGAGCACGGCGTCCAAAATTTCCACCCCGAGCGTGCCCACCCGGCCCTGCAGCCTTTCGATGTTGGCCCGGAACCGGTCGCGTTGAGGCGCCTGGGGCGAGTGCAGATCGAAAAGCTCGCGCAGGATGTAATCGTAGAGCGTTGCCGAAGCCTTGGCCGGGCCGCCCATGAAAAATACCATGCGGGCGTATTTTTCCGGGAAAACCCAGTCCTTTTTGAACGTTTTGAGTTCCTGCGAAAACATCCGCCGGTAGAGGAGCAACAAGCCGGCCCTGGTGGCTTCCCCGGCGCTTTGCGGATCGTGGAACAACCGCACGCAGACCTTGCCGTTTTCATCGGCAAATCCCGGCCAGGCCCGGCGGGGCAGGCCGAGGGCGTCGCGGCCGATTTCCACGCTTTCCGGCAGGTCGCCGAAATCCCAGTCGCCGACGTCTTCGCGTTCCCACTTCCTGCGCGCTTCCTCCCACAACCGGTCGTCGTGGCGCTCCCTGGCAAACGGGCCCAGTTCCTCGATGTCCCTGCCGGCCCCCAGCACGGTCCCGTCCGGCCCCACCACCTCGAAGCGCATCCTGAGGTGCGGGGGCAGAAGGCTTCGGTCCCACTGGTCGGGAGCGATGCGGACTCCGGTCAGTTCGCGCACCTTTGCGCTGAGCGAGGCGAAGAAATCTCCGGAACCGAAATCCAGGCCCTCCCAAATCTTCCGCGCCGTTTCGTTTACGGGCACGAAATTTTTGCGCAATCCTTTGGGAAGGCTCTTCATGAGTAGCAGCACCTTCTCGGGGACCAGGCCGGGAACGAGCCACTCGAAGGGTTCCGGCGCGAGGGCCGGGAGGGCGTGCACCGGAACCGTTACGGTCACTCCGTCCTTTTCCTCGCCGGGCTGGAAGGAGTAGGTGAGCGGCAGTCGGATGCCGCCGGCATCGATGGTATCCGGGAACCGTTCGAGCGCTTCGAAATCGGGTGCCGCCCGCAGCAGGTCCTCTTCGGTCATCTTGAGGAAATCGTCTCCGCCGGTTTCCCTGATGAGCCGGTCAAACGACCTCGAATCGCATATCTGCGGCACGCGCCCGTCGTAGAAGCGGAAGAGGACCTCGTCATCTACGAGAAGATCTCTTTTTCGTGTCCTGCTCTCCAGTTCCTGGATCTTTAGCACAAGCTCGGTATTGTGGTCCAGGAAACCGTACTTTCCGGAAAGTTCCCCTTCCACCAGGGCCGAACGGATAAAGATCTCGCGAGCCTGCGCGGGGTCGATACGCCCGAAATCCACCCGGCGCCGGTCGACCACCGTGAGCCCGTAGAGCGTGGCCTTCTCGAAAGCGACGACCTGGCCGCGCCGCTTTTCCCAGTGCGGTTCCGACCAACTGTACCGGCACAGGTGGCGCCCGATCTGTTCGATCCATTCCGGCTCGATGCCGGCCGCCGTCCTGGCGAACAGGCGCGAAGTCTGCACCAGCTCCGACGCCATGATCCAGGGGCCGCCCTTGTTGAACAGGCCCGATCCCGGGAAAATCATCGCCTGGCGGTTCCTGGCCGCCGTGTAGATATTCTTTTCCTTGCGAAGGGCGACCTGGCTCAGGTAGCCGCTCAAAATCGAGCGGTGCACGGCATCGTAGGAAGCCGGCGAAGTATTTTCCACGAAATCGCCCAGTTCGTCGAGCATGGAGGCCACTTCGTCGAAGATGTCCCGCCATTCGCGCATGCGCCTGAAGGATAGAAAATGCTCCCGGCAAAATTTTCTCACCTGGCTCGTGCTCCGACGTCCGTTCCTGCCGTTTCCGGCAGTGGGCGGCTGCGCCGGCCCGTCCGCCGGGGACGGGCCGGGAAACATCGGTTCGCCCCAGCAGGCAGTCCAAATTTTCAGCAGCGCAACGAAGTCCGACCGGGGATCGCGGAAAACGGCATGGGCCTGGTCGGCCTGGGCTTCCTGGTCGAGCGGGCGTTCCCTGGGGTCCTGGATGCTCAGGGCGGCGGCGAGGATGATGACTTCCCGTAGGGCGTTTTCGCGTCTCGCTTCGATGAGCATCCGGGAGATGCGGGGGTCGAGCGGCAGCCGGGCCATGGTCTTTCCGGTGGAAGTCAACCGGTGATGCTCGTCCACCGCCCCCAGTTCGCGCAGCACGGCAAACCCGTCTTTGACGGCGGCGGGGGAGGGCGGGTCCAGAAACGGGAAGTCCTGGACTTTGCCGAGCCGCAGAAAAAGCATGCGAAGGATCACTTCGGCCAGGTTGGACCGCTGGATTTCCGGCGGGGTGTGCAGGGGGCGTCCCAGGAAATCCTCTTCGGAGTAGAGCCGGATGCAGATGCCGGCCTCGACGCGGCCGCACCGGCCCTTTCTCTGGTCGGCGGAAGCCTGGGACACCGGAGCCACCGGGAGGCTTCGGGTTTGCGAGCGCGCGTTGTACCGGGCGATTCTGGCTAGGCCGGTATCGATGACGTACCGGATGCGCGGGATGGTGATCGAGGTTTCGGCCACATTGGTGGCCACCACGATCTTGTCTTCGGAAACCGGGGCAAATATCTTCTGCTGGTCTCCGGCCGCCATTCTCCCGAAAAGGGGAAGCACCAGCGTGTTCAGGTAGCGCTTTTCTTCGAGCCGCTGCACCGTCTCCCGGATATCGCTTTCGGTGGGCATGAAAACGAGAATGTCCCCGCGTTTTCCCCGGCCGGATTTCAGCGTATGGACGGCGGCGACCGCCTGATCGACATGGGTGACGTCCTCCGGCTCGTCTTCCGGTTCGTCTTCCGGCGCCCGCACCGGCCGGTACCAGACCTCGACCGGGTAGGTCCTGCCCGAAACCCGGATAATGGGTGCGTTTCCGAACGCTTCCGAAAACTTTTCGGGGTCGATGGTCGCCGAGGTGACGATCACCTTCAGGCCGGGCCTCCGGGGCAGGGTCCTTTTGAGGATTCCGAGCAGAAAGTCGATATTCAGGGTCCGTTCGTGGGCTTCGTCCACGATCAGGGTATCGTAGGCCCGGAAAAGCCGGTCCTTCTGGGCCTCGGCCAGAAGAATTCCGTCCGTCATGAACTTGATGCGGGTGGTGCGGGCGGTGCGGTCCTGGAACCGGATCTTATGGCCGACGAGCTTCGGCCCGTCTCGCCCCAGTTCGTCGGATACGCGCGCCGCCAAGGTGATCGCGGCAATCCGGCGCGGCTGCGTGATGCCGATCATCCCGTTCTGCCCGCAGCCGGCTTCCAGGCAGAACTTGGGGATCTGAGTGCTTTTGCCCGACCCGGTTTCCCCGGTGACCACCACCACCTGGTTTTCGCGTATGGACGCCACGATGCGGTCCCGCCACTCGGTTATGGGCAGGTCGGGCGGATAGGATGGAACGATTACCGGCGGAACGTCGGAGGCGCGGCGGTTGGTTTTGCGAGTAGGAGAAAAGGTCATAAGCGGCTTCGGCATCAGCTCCCGGTATTGTGCGGCTTTCTTTTAGCACAAACCATCTTTACAAAACTGCGGGCTTGTGTCAATTGAACCGCGTGAAACTTTGTTTTGGATACTCGATGCCCGGTTGGTTCCGGTCAGTCGATGCTGAATATTGGTAGCTGGATGCTCGATACTCGATTCCGGTTGCCGGATGTTCGGTCCCGGAGCGCCCGGTCTCTTTAACCCGGCGCTGAAAGCTGCCGGGGTTTCCCTGTACCGGGCTGCCGACAGCCATCGGATTACATATTGACTATCACACCAAGTATAATCGCAATTCATCCCCATTACGACCCAATTCGGGCGTCAACCCGGGGGAGCATCGCGCCCGAATTTATCCGGCGTCCGGTAATGACTAAGGACACGACGACATGATCGGTTTTAAGGAGAAAGTGGAAGAAGCGGCCGGCTTCATCGCATCCTACCTGGACATCAAACCCGAGATCGGCCTCATCCTGGGGACCGGCCTGGGCGGGGTAGCCGCAGGGATGGAAAACCAGGAATCGCTTGCCTATGAAGCCGTTCCGCATTTCCCGCGCAGCACGGTGGAGAGCCACCTGGGGCGGATCGTTTTCGGAACCTGGGCACAAAAGCCGGTGATCGCGCTCCAGGGCCGATTTCATTTGTACGAAGGCTATTCGCCGGAAGAAGTCTCGTTTCCCATCCGCGTGCTTCGCGCCCTGGGCGTGAAAATTCTGCTGCTCTCCAGCGCGGCGGGCGGCCTCAATCCCAATTTTCGGGCCGGAGACCTCATGGTGCTCACCGACCACATCAACCTCACGGGCAGAAGTCCGCTGGCGGGACCCAATATCGACGACTGGGGGGTGAGGTTTCCGGACATGACCGAACCTTACAGCGGCCGGCTCGTGGAACTGGCGGAGGAAACCGCCCTGGCGGAGCGGATCCGGCTGCGGCGGGGGGTGTACGTCGGAGTGCTGGGACCCAACCTGGAAACGGCCGCCGAAACGCGGTTCCTGAGGATGATCGGGGCCGACGCGGTGGGCATGTCCATGGTCATGGAAGTCATCACCGCCGTTCACGCGGGGTTCGAAGTCCTGGGATTTTCGGTGATCACCAACGTGAACCTGCCCGACTGCTACATGCCGGCCAATATCGAGGAGATCATCGCCACGGCGAACCGGGCCGGCGAACGGTTGAGCCTGCTGCTGGAAGGGATCGTTTCGAGGCTTTAACGCGCACTTCGATGCGGATGGATGCTCTAGGCCCAGGGGATCCAGGACTGCCTTTCGAAAAAATCCTCCCCGAAGATCTCCCGGTTGGAGCCGTATTTGACGATCCGCCCTTCGTACATGACGGCGGTTTTTTCCGCTAAAAAGGGTATTTCCGAATAATCGTGGGTGACGAAAAGGGTGGTCATGTTCATCTGCTTGAGCACCCGCCCCAGGTCGTTCAACAGGGTGTTGCGCGTGGGGTAGTCCAGGGACGCGAAGGGCTCGTCCAGGAAGAGAATGTCGGGCTCCATGGCGAACGCGCGGGCGAGACTCACGCGCTGGGCCTCGCCGCCCGAAAGGGACCGCGCCTGCCGGGGCGCCAGGTCCGCCACCCCGAACACGTTCAGCCATTTTCCCGCCCTCGCCGCCGCTTCCTTTCTCCCCACCTTCCTGATGCGCAAGGCGGTGGTCAGGTTCGCCGCCACCGACATGTCGAGCAGGAGCGATTCCTGGAACACGACGGCCATGCGGCGCCGAAGCGCCAGGAGGTTGTCGGGGGCGGCCAGCGTTCCGTCAAACCGGATGGACCCCGAGCTGGGAAGGTGCAGGAGCGCCAGGGTCATGAGCAGCGTGGTTTTACCGGCCCCGTTGGGACCCACCAGCGCAACCGTTTCCCCAGGCATGAGCGAAAAGGAATCGATACTGAAAATTTCCCGTGAGGCGCTGACGCGCCGCAGGTTTTGTACGAGCAACAGCGGTTCCAAACCGTACCCCGTTTGCCGAAAATAAGTTTATTATTCGTAACATGCTGAAGAGATTGAAAAATAACATTTTATAACTGCCTGTCAAATAAAATG
>LUZZ01000391.1 GCA_001603845.1 Syntrophobacterales bacterium Delta_01
CCCTCCCCTAACCCCTCCCATCGCAGGGAGGGGGATTTTCGTTCATTCCGCTATCGGGGCCCCTGATATCCTTTTCGGCAACAGCCCCGGGAGCTTTCCCCCGCGCTTTTAATGCCGTTTCGATGCCGCCTACAGCAGCCGGTCGGCGTTGATCCGAGGAAAGCCGAGCCGGATGATCTTTTCCGCCGCGGTGTGGGCGTCGTAGGGGACGAAGCGGGCGTCCAGGCTGTTTTCCGCGGTGTCCCAGATGACGTACTTGGCGGACAGGTCGCCGTCCCGCGGCTGTCCCACGCTTCCGATGTTGATAACGTAGCGGGCATGCGGGTCGAGCGGGCATGTCCCCCGCTCCAGCGGCCGGCGGGTGATTTTTCCCTCCTTCAGGCGGACGGCTTCCAGCAGGTGCGTGTGCCCCACGAAGCACACTTTCTGTTTCATTTCGCCCATCAGCAGGGCCAGCCTGTCGTCTTCCACCTCGAAGAGGTACTCCAGGATGGAATCCGGCGGGCAGCCGTGTACGAAAAGGCCCTGCTCGAATTCCATGGAGGGCGGGAGTCCCCGGATCCAGTCGCGGGTGGCTTCGGAAATGAGTTCGTCGGTCAGCCGGAGCGATCTCCTGGCGGACGCATTGAACCAGGAAAGGGTTTCCGGCCTGGCGATCGCCAGTTCGTGGTTGCCCATGACCGTGCGGACTTGCCGCGAGCGCACCAGGTTTGCCACCTGTTCGGGGTCCGCCCCGTAGCCCACGCAGTCGCCGAGGCACAGGACCGGGCCGGCCCCGGCCGAGTCGATGTCCGCGAGGACTTCGCGGAACGCTTCGAGATTGCCGTGGATGTCGGAGATGACGGCGATTTTCATGACGGCTCTCAGCCCGAGAAGGCTACGTCTTCCAGGAAGGAGTCGATGGCCCGCCGCGCCCCGGCCCTGTCCCGGACGTCGTTCAGGATAATCGAGGCGGCGAAAGTCTTGCCGGCGGGGCCGGTGACGTAGCCTGCAAAACCGATCACGTCGCTCAGGGTGCCGGTTTTGCCCCTCACGGTGAGGCCCGGTTTGGCCATCCGGCGCCTGAGGGTCCCTTCGCCCGAGTTTACGGCGAGCGATGAGAGAAAATCCGCCCCGACGGCCGCATCCCGCCAGGCGGCGACCAGCAGGCGGCAGAAGGTACCGGGGCTTACCAGGCAAAACCGGCTGAGCCCCGAGCCGCAGTCGATCATCCCGGCCCGTTCGGGGACGGCAACCTGATCGAGCACCGCCCGGACGGCGGCCACCCCTTTTTCGGTGGTGCCGGGAGGCCCGGCTTCATGGGCGCCGAGGCCTCTCAGGAGCATTTCCGCCATGAAGTTGTTGCTGTACTTGTTGATGTCCGCAATGAGTTCGGACAGCGGTTCGGATTCGCACCGGGCGATCAGCACCGCTCCGGCGGGTACGGTGCCCCGGCGCGAGTCCCGTCCCTCCACCCGGATGCCGGCCCTTTCGAGCGCCACTCTCACGGTGTGGGCGAACAGCCCGGCGGGATCGGCCGCGTGGAACCGGTACTCCCGGACCCTCGGCCCGCGCGAGGCCCCCTGGCCCGTAACTTGGAACCCTTCCTGCCCGTTTCCGACGGCCCCCGTGGATTTTACCCTCAGAGAGCCTCCTTTTTTACCCGAAACGGCGCTGCACCTCACGCGCGCATAGCCCTCCGCCGCCGGCGCATCGGCCATGACCGGCTTTCCGGCCCTTTTGGGGACCGCCACCCGAAGCGTCAGCATGTTGAAATCGGCCGCCGCCGCGGACACCACCGGGTTGTACGCACCCACGCAGTCCCGGTCCAGGCATACCTGTTCGGCCGCCGGTTCGAAAAAACTCTCGTCCGTGAAAATCCCGCCCGTGATCCGCCGGATTCCGTGCTCTTTCAACTCGCGGGCGAGCAGGCCGGCCTTTTCGAAATCGAACAGCGGGTCTCCGTAGCCCTTGATCCAGATATCACCCCGGACGACCCCATCCGATGGCTGGACCGCGGCATACATTTCCGTGGGGAATCGAAACGAGGGGCCCAGTTTCTTGAGGGCCGCGTACGTGGTGAGCAGTTTCACCACGGAAGCCGGGACCAGCGGGTCCCCGGACCGGTAGTCCAGTTCGACCCGCCCCGAGGGAAGCGAGACCAGCATGACGCCCGCCCGGCCGCCCGCGCTGAGGAGGCGTTCCAGGGACTGCTCGAAGGGGCGTGCCGCCCGGCCGGGGTCGTCGGCCTTGCGGTTCGCCGTGTCGGCCGTGCCGGACAGGAAAAGCAGGGTGCAGAGACAGCAGAAAACAGGTAAGGATTTTCGAAGTATTTTCATGATCGAGTACGCTCAAAATAACCTATCGGCACAACTCACCATCAGGATGATTTCTTATGTCTCCGGAGGGCCGGAAATCCGGCTCAAAGCTAACTTCATACCGCCCGGGAAAACGAGCAGCAGCGCGGGGAAAGGCTTCCGGGGCTGTTGCCCAAAAGCAAAATTTCAGTAGGAGGCCGCCGAAAAGTACGGACTACTTCCCTCCCTTGGTCGGAGGGGATGCAATGCTGCTGACTTTAGGGGCGACGCTCCATGAACTCCCCTCCCTTGGCGGGAGGGGAGCGGGGAGGGGGTCGTCAGTGCCCGGAAATACAACACCCTCCCCTAACCCCTCCCATCGCAGGGAGGGGGATTTT
>LUZZ01000392.1 GCA_001603845.1 Syntrophobacterales bacterium Delta_01
AGAGCGGCCTGGGGTGCATGCTGAACTGTTTGCCGAAAGCGGTGCCCATGCCGGAATCGGATGCCGCCCGGCTCACCAGGATGCCCGCCGAGGTGGAGATCACCAGCGCCGGGATCTGGGACACCAAACCGTCGCCCACCGTCAGGAGCGAATAGTTCTTCAACGCCTCCGTTATGGTCATTCCTGCCTGGAAGACCCCGATGGCCAGGCCGCCCAGGATGTTGATAAGAGTGATCAGGATGCCGGCGATGGCGTCGCCGCGAACGAACTTGCTGGCGCCGTCCATGGTGCCGTAAAAATCCGCCTCCTGCCGGATCAACTCGCGGCGCCTGCGGGCTTCTCGGTCGTCGATCATCCCGGTGTTGAGATCGGCGTCGATGCTCATCTGCTTGCCGGGCATGGCATCCAGGGTGAAGCGCGCGGCCACTTCCGAGATGCGCTCCGTGCCCTTGGTGATCACCATGAAGTTGACGATCACCAGGATGATGAAGATAACGAAGCCCACCACGTAGTTGCCGCCCACCACGAAGCTGCCGAACGCGTGAATGATGTGGCCGGCGGCGGTGGTCCCCTCGTTTCCATGCAGGAGGACCAGCCGGGTGCTGGCCACGTTGAGCGCTATCCGGAACAGGGTGGTGATGAGCAGCAGGGAGGGGAACACGACGAAATCCAGCGGCTTGTTGCTGTAGATCGCCGTGAGGAGTATCACCAGCCCGGCGGAGATATTGATGATCAGCAATACGTCAAGAAAACTTCCGGGTAGCGGCAAAAGCATGACGGAAAGCACCGTGACCACGCCGATGCCCATGATGGCGTCGCCGTCCGAGGCCGTCTTCAACCGCTCCATTATCATGTTGGAATTTTTAGCCATTCTGATTCCGCCGCATCGCCTGTTTTTGCTGGTAGATGTAAGCGAGGATTTTCGCGACTGCCCGGTAGAGATTGACCGGGATCGATTCTTCCAGCTTCACCTGTTTATACAAAGCACGTGCCAAAGGAGGGTTCTGGACTATGGGCACGCCGTGTTTCCGGCCCAGGGAGATGATCCTGCGGGCGAGGAAATCCACGCCCTTGGCCACCACCGTCGGCGCCTCCATGCCAGGCTTGTACATGAGCGCCACCGCGTAATGGGTGGGGTTGGTGATGACCACGCTCGCCTTGGGGACCTTCGAGAGCATGCGCTTCCTGGCCAGCGCCCGCTGGAGGGACCGGATCCTCGATTTTACCTGGGGGTTTCCCTCGGTTTGCTTGTGCTCTTCCTTGACTTCCTGGCGGGTCATCATCAGGTCTTTGCGGGTCTGCCACTTCTGGTAGACAAAGTCGAGAAGGCTCAGGCCCAGCATCATGGCGCAGACGTGCATCAGTATTTTGATGCCCAGCACCCCGGTGATCCGCAGGATGTCGGAAACCTCGCTCCCGGAAAGTTCGATCAGGGTGGACCGCTCCCCCCACAACACCGAATAGACCACGTAGCCGATGATGCTCAGCTTGAAAACGGACTTCGTCAGTTCGATGAGCGAGCGAAGCGAAACCAGGCGCTTCAAGCCGGTGATGGGGTTGAGGTTCGACAGGCTGATGTTGATGGCCTTGGCTGAGAAGATGAAGCCCTTTATCTGGGTGAGGTTCAGGAGGATGGCCGCCACGAGGATGCCCCCCATGATCGGTCCCAGCATGACGAAGATGGAAACGACCAGTTTTACGGGAAGATCCGAACCGGTGAGGAAGCCGGGATTGGTGAAGGCTTCCCGGCTCCAGAGCATCTTGAGCAGGGCGCTGAATCGCTCGTAGATCAGATCGCCGCAGCCATAAATCGTCAGGCCGCCGACAAGAAGGATGGATACGGCCGTGAGGTCGCGGCTTTTGGGGATCTGGCCGCGCTGCCGGGCTTCGTTGATCCGTTTCCCTGTAGGTTGTTCGGTTTTCTCCTGGGGGGAAGTGGCCGCCAATCCGCTTTTTCCTTCTTCCGAACGTCAAAAAATGCTTTCCCGGTCAATTTTTTGGCCGGGGCCCGGGACCCCGCCGCCCGGAGAGGTCCGGGCCGTGCGGCGCCGCAGCGCGGGGTCCGCCGCCGGCGCAATGCCGCCGCGCGTTTTCCACACGGGGGGCTGTTGCGCAAAGTGTTCCAAATCGGGCGGCTGATCTCGAATTGATGGGGATTCGGCGGATCTCCCGGCAGGCGGGCGGGTTCCGCGAAGCAGGATCGTCGGCGGGATTTCGAACCGGAGATGACGTTAATCTTTCATCCGGCTATCCGGTCTTCTCGCAGTTGTTGACGGAATCGAAGCCCGGTTTTTTCCGGGATTTTTTCGCTTCGTAGAGATTGGAGTCCGCCCTGGCAAACAGGTCCTCGGCAATGTCGTCCGTTTCCCGGACCTGGGCCACGCCGATGCTGACCGAGAGGCGAATCTCCGAGCTTCCGTACATGAAGCGGGTCTTCAATATGGAGGCCGAAATCTTATCGGCCACGGCCTGGGCGCCTTTCAGTTCCGTGCCGGCCAGCAGTATGATGAACTCGTCCCCGCCGTAGCGGGCGATGAAGTCGGTGTCGCGGATCATGGTCTTGATTCTGCGCACTATTTTTCGGATGCACCTGTCGCCCACCCAGTGGCCGAACGTGTCGTTGATCTTCTTGAAATCGTCGATGTCCAGGAAAACGACCGAAAACAACTGTTTGTGCCGCTTGTATTTTTTCAGTTCGTTTCTGAGCTGCCGTTCGAGCGCCCTGCGGTTGGCGATGCCGGTGAGCGGATCGATCAGGATCTCTTTTTCGAGGCTTTTCCGTTTCTTCCGGTTCCGGTCCACCCGCTCTTTCATTTTCTTCAAATTGGACTGGAGGTTCGATACGGTGGAGGCGAAGCTTTGCTGCTGGAGCCTGTCCTCGGTCCGCTTGGTTTCCAGCGCGGACTTGATGGCGTCCAGCTTGAGCTTGACGAGACGTTTTACTTCGCCAATATCCTGGATCGATTCCGCAGACCTTTCGAGGTCGATCATCTGGGATTCGACCTCGTTTTCAAAAGCGGTGCCGGCCCGTTCTTTTTGCGCCGTGTTTTCGACCAGGCCCATGCATTCGCTTTCCACCTCGCAAAGCTGGGCTCTGATTTCGTCTATCAAACCGATGAGCAGCAGTTTTTCTTCATGAGTGGCGTTTTTGTAAAGCGTTATAAAATTTAGAACGAACTCTTTTAACATCAAAAGACTTCGCAGGTCTTCAGCATTATCGATCTTGGCGGTCAGATCCGTAAGGTCATGGTTATGTTCAGAATAGTAATCCGGATTGCATTCATCAAGAATGGTCCTATAAATAAATCTCACTTCTTTTGTATATTCGGCAACCCTGAAAAAGTCAGATATCCGGCACTTCGATGTAATCGAATTATAAAGTGTAAGAGGAGTAACCACCTGCCGGTTAGCAGAAAAGCTCTTAAGCTCATCTACAATGATCTCACACATATTGTGCAGGGTCACTGAATCATTATAATCCAGTGTTTCCAGCATAACTCGCTCCATTGGATATTTATGCCATATGTCATTGAATAAATAATAAATATGAATGCTGGTTTCAAATATTCATTTTAGAATCAACCGAGCTGAAAAAAAGCTCCACGCACTCCGGGCAGAGTTGAGTCCCCTTTGCTTTTTTTATGATGTCG
>LUZZ01000393.1 GCA_001603845.1 Syntrophobacterales bacterium Delta_01
CCGGAACTGGTAGAGCGCTTCGGGATGGAGGTGTTCCCAGTAGACCGCCTCGACTTCTTCTATCTGTTTTGTTTCGAGGGCCGCTGCGCCCCCCACGATGGCCATGTACACGGCGCCGAATTTTCGCATGGCCTCCAGGCTTTCCTGATACAGGCCGCCCTTGCCGATGATGGCCCGCACGCCATACTTGCCGATCAGCTCGGGCGCGAACCGGTCCATGCGGGTGCTGGTGGTGGTCCCCACGCAGATTTTCTCCCACCGGCCGTCTTCCTCCTTGCGCAGGCTGGGCGCCGTATGGATGCAGGGCGCCCCGGCCAGGCTCACCGGGGGNNCACGATGTCCCCGACCCGGAGCGTCCTGATGTCTTCTTCCGCAAAAGGAGACCGAAGATGATATTCCGCCATGGTAACACTCTCCTTATGATTAATAGCCGTATTCCACGCTGCCGTCGGGCCGGATGACGGCCCGGGAGCGCCTGGCCGGCCAGCACTGGGTGTTGACCGCTACGGGGTTCTGGGTGATGTGCGTGTAGGCCGATTCGATGTGCACGGCAAGGGTCGAGACATCCCCTCCCAGCCCCATGGGGCCGCGGCCGGTGGCGTTGATCGCGTCTTCCAGGTCCGCTTCCATTTCCGCAAGGTACGGATCGGGGTTGCGCCGGCCCACCGGGCGCAGGATGGCGTCTTTTGCCAGCTTCATGACCAGGTCGGCCGTCCCGCCGATCCCCACCCCGATGACGCCCGGAGGGCACGGGTTGGCGCCCGATTCCACCACCGTGTCGAGGATGAATTTTTTGACCGCCTTGACCCCGTGGGCCGGGTAGAACATCTGCATCTTGCTCATGTTCTCCGAACCCGAACCCTTGGGGGCCATGAGAATGTCCAGGCAGTCGGAGTCTTCGGCGAAATCGTAGTAGATCACCGGCAGTCCTGGCCCCACCGAGGTCTGCGGATTTTCGCGGGTGATGGGGTGGGTGGAGCTGCTCCGGAACGGAAACTCCACGGTGGCTCTCTTGGCGCCTTCGTACAGGCGGGTCTTGATTTGGTACCCGTTCCACGGAAATTTCGAACCGATTTTAACTTTATAGATAGGCAGGCCCGTATCCTGGCAGATGAGGGTCTTTTCCTTGTCGGCGATTTCGATGGTTTTGAACATGGCTTCGAAGACCGCCCGCGCCGCGGGCTGGGTCTCCCGGTCGTAGGCTTTTTTAAGGGCCGTGCGCACGTCGGGCGGAAGATCGCACAGAGCGCGGATGTAGAGCTGCTTTGCCGCTTCTTCCACTATTTCATAGTCAAAGTCGTTCATCTGGGTGTTCCTTCCTCGGGCGGGCCGGCATCCTTCGGGGTCTGATCCCGCTGCAAGATATTCATGTCATACCTGCTGAAATCCGGGGAAACCACGAAGGCCGCCAGGGCCGTCCGGGCTTCCTCCGGCAGGTCGTATTGGGGCATGATGGAAGAGGAGTCCACCGCCTGCGGGAACCGGAAGTACCCGACCGGGTGGGCGGCCTTTCTGCCCTTCCTGGTCATGTTGGAGAGGTCGGGGCCTGTCCTGTGGCCGCCTCTGCCTCGGCTCCGGTGGCAGCAGGCGCATTCCCGGTCCACATAGACGGACAGGCCCATCCCCTCCTGCGGCCCAAGCGTGTGCCGGGCTACCGGGATGATTTCACCGTAGGGCTTCGCTCCGGAAAACCCCATGAGGCTCAGGCGGAGTACGCCGGTGGTGACGGGGTGATCCCCACGGCGACGGGCAACGGCCGGCCGGCGGCGCCGAACGCCTTGGGCCTGCCCTGGAATGGCAATGCGAAAAGAGCGGCGCGGCTCGTGACCGGTATGGCCGGCCCCCGCCCCCGGGGGCCGGCCTTTAGGAGGTCCGTACAGCACCTCGGGGTTTAGGCACTTCGGTACAGCTTGGTCAAAATGAACTCTCTGTGGCCCAGGGCCTCGGCGGCGGTCACGCGGCCGTTGCAGGTGCGCTTGACCATTTCGAGCAGCTCGTCGCCGGCCTTGTCGAGGGTCAATTCGCCCCGGAGAATCCCCGAGCAGTCGTAGTCGATGTGCTCGGACATGGTGCTCACCGTGATCGGATTGGCCGAAAGCTTGATCACCGGTTCCACCGGGTTGCCGATAACGTTGCCCTGGCCGGTGGGGAACAGGTGCACCACAAACCCGGCGGCGGCCCACAGGGTGACCGCTTCGGCGGCGGCCGACGAGGTGTCCATGTACCACAGGCCCGGACCCGTCGGGGATTCGGCGGGTTCCAGGACGCCCACGTAATTGGATTTCCTGCCGATCTTTTGCAGGTTCCCGAACGCTTTTTCCTCGATGGTGGTGAGACCCCCCTTGATGTTGCCCTTGGTGGGCTGGGAGCCCGAGAGGTCGTCGGTCTTGTTGGCGTTTATGAAGTCGTTGTAATCGCTCCAGACCTTGTAGAACCGGTCGCCGATCTCGGGAGTGGCCCCGCGCTGCCGGCACACCATTTCCGCGCCGGTGATTTCCGAAGTTTCGCCGAAGCAGGTCGTGGCGCCCGCGGCCACCAGCTTGTCGATCGCATTGCCCACCGTGGGGTTGGACGCCAAACCGGAAGTGGTATCCGATTCGCCGCACTTGACCGAAACCCAGATCTCCGACAGATCGACTTCCTCGCGCCTCAGCTCCGTGGCCCACTGCAGGTATTCCTTGGCCTGGCGGCCGGCTTTCGCTACGGTGGCCAGGTCGCCGTTGCGTTCGATGCTGAAACCCGCGGCCGGCTTGCCCGTCTTCCTGATGCCTTCCACCACGAGGTTGGTCCACTCCGGCTCGATGCCGATGACCACCGCCGCGGCCACGTTGGGGTTGGCGCCCATGCCGATAACGGTCCGGAAAAACACCTTGAGGTCTTCGCCGAACTGCAGCCGCCCGTAAGCGTGCGGGAGGGCCAGCGTCCCCTTGATGTTGT
>LUZZ01000042.1 GCA_001603845.1 Syntrophobacterales bacterium Delta_01
CCCCCTCCCCCATCCCCTCCCACCAAGGGAGGGGAGCAGTCCGTGCTTTTCTGTTGGTTCCCAAGCTCCGGCTTGGGAACCAGCGGGAATTGGAACCGATCCATCAGGCTCTCAGCTTCCGACATATTTGAAGCTTTTGGGCCATCCGGTCGGCCTTCTGCTGAATTTTAACGTAAGTGAACGAAGACACGGAATAAAGCGGATGATGAACAGGCAACCTGAATAATTAATCTCGGTGTCCTCCGTGTACTCTGTGGTGAGCAAAAAATGGTGAGCTGGATTGCGGGATTTACCATACTGATCGTCAAGCTGGCGATTGTGCTGCTCTTCCTGGTCGGCGCGGCCGCCTACCTGGTGTGGGTCGAGCGCAAGTTTCTGGCCAGGCTCCAGGTCCGCTACGGGCCGAACCGCGCCGGACCGTTCGGGCTGCTGCAACCGCTGGCGGACGTGGTGAAGATGATCGCCAAGGAAGACACGGTGCCCGAGGGGGCCGACCGGGTCCTGTTTCTCCTGGCCCCGGCGGTGGTGGCCGCCACCGCCTTTCTGATGTTTTCGGTGGTCCCGTTCGGAAAGGACCTGACCCTCTGGGGAAAGTCCATCCCGCTGGTGGTGACCGACCTTAACATCGGCCTCCTGTTCGTTTTCGCCATGTCGTCCCTGGGAGTTTACGGCGTGGCCCTCGGAGGCTGGGCGTCCAATTCGAAATACGGCCTCCTGGGCGGCATACGCGGCGCAGCGCAGATGATCAGCTACGAACTCTCCCTGGGGCTCTCGCTGGTGCCCGTCGTCATGCTGGCCCACTCGTTCAGCATCATGGACATCGTGCAGGCACAGGCGAAATACCCCTTTATCCTGGTGCAGCCCGTGGCGTTTCTCATTTTTATCATCAGCGCCATGGCCGAAAGCAAGCGCATCCCGTTCGACCTTCCCGAGGCGGAAAACGAACTGGTGGCCGGGTTTCATACCGAGTACAGCGGCATGCGCTTCGGGCTGTTTTTCCTGGGCGAATACGTGCACATCATCGTTTTCGGGGGCATCGTTTCCGTGCTGTTCCTGGGCGGGTGGCGCGGCCCGTGGCTCCCCCCCATCGCCTGGATCCTCATAAAGATTTTCCTGGTGGCGCTGTTCATGATCTGGGTGCGGGGCACTCTGCCCCGCCTGCGATACGACCAGTTGATGGCCCTCGGGTGGAAGGTGCTCATCCCGCTGGCCCTGTTGAATATACTGGCCACGGCCGTCGTGGGGCTGCTGGTCTAGGGAAAGGATCATTCGAGCTTATGCAATCGGCCTGGGAAGCGGTCAAGGCGCTGGCGTCCGGATTTGCGGTCACATTTGTGCACCTGTTTCGAAAGCCGATCACCGAGCAGTACCCGGAATACAAGCGTCCCCTGCCCGTGCGCAGCCGCGCGCGGATCATCCTCACGCGCGACCCCGACGGCGAAGAGCGCTGCGTGGCCTGCTACCTGTGTTCGGCGGTGTGCCCGGTCACCTGCATCTCCATGGAGGGGGCGGAAAAACCGGACGGGCGCCGCTACGCCGCCTGGTTCCGCATCAATTTCGCCCGCTGCATCTACTGCGGGTTGTGCGAGGAAGCCTGTCCGACTTCGGCCATTCAGCTCACGCCGGACTACGAGTTCTGCAAGAAAAGCATCATGAATTTCGTGTACGAAAAAGAAGACCTCCTGGTGGACCACCAGGGAAAAGACAGCAACTACAACTACTACAAGGTCGCCGGCATCATCACCCGCGAGGCGGGCAAGGGGGAACACGCCGGCGAGAAAGAACCGGTGGACGTGAAGAGCAACCTGCCCTAGGCGGGCATGCCCCCACGCGGTTTCGCACCTCGACTGCGAGTCAATATGACACTTTTCGGTTTGCTTTTTTATCTCATCGCGGCAGTGATCGTGGCATCGACCGCCATGGCCGTCACCCGGCGAAACATCGTGCACGCCGTGATCTATCTCATTTTTTCGTTCCTGGGCACGGCCCTCCTGTTCTACCTGTTCGGAGCACCGCTGCTCGCGGTGCTCGAAGTGATCATCTACGCCGGGGCGATCATGGTCCTGTTCCTGTTCGTGGTGATGATGATCCGGGTGGACGCGGCGGAAGAAGTCCTCTTCCCGGTTTCCCAGTGGATCCCGGCGGCCGTTTTCGGCCTGGTCTACATCGCGGCCGCCTTCCTGATGGTGTTTTCGGCGCCCGGCGCCGGCACGGAACTGCCGCTGCTGTGGGCCACGCCGCAGGAATTCGCCCTGTATATTTTTCAAAACTACTGGTTCTTCATAGAAATCATATCGCTGCTGCTCCTGGTAGCCCTCATCGGAGCGTTTCGCCTCGGGGGGCCGAAGAAAGGGGCAAGCCAGGCGGTGGAGGATAAAGCGTGATCGTACCGTTTGGAAACGTCCTGGCGCTTTCGGCGATCCTGTTCGTGCTCGGCGCGTTCTGCGCCCTTGCGCGCCGGAACCTCATCATGATCGTACTCGGCATCGAGATCATGCTGAACGCGGCCTCCATTGCCTTTATCGGGGCCGCCCTGCGCTCGCAAAACCTGGAAGGCCAGACCTTCGTGCTGTTCATCCTGGCGGTGGCGGCCACCGAAGTGTCGGTGGGACTGGCGATCATAGTCTACGCCTTCCGCAAAACGGGTTCTTTCGATCCGAACAACTACAACCTGCTCAAGTAATGCACCGAGGGATTCAGGAATCGAGGGATTGGTGAGGATGATGACCGTACGCCTGTTCGGCGTTTATCACCGGCTGGAAGTGAAATGACCGATATGTCGATTGCCCATGCCACCGTTTCGGCGCTTACCGTCGCCACGATGCTGCCTTTCGCCGTATTTCTGGCCATACTGCTGTTGACGAGGAAGCGGCCGCAGCTTTCGGCCGCCCTGTCCATCGGGGCGGTGGGGATCTCCCTGGCCTGTTCGGTGTTCGTGCTGGTGCTTCACCGGCACCTGGACCATCCGCTCCAGTTCGCGGCCGGGTGGATGTCGGCCAGCGGCATCCAGGTGCCCTTCGGCTTCCTGGTGGACCCTCTCAGCCTTCTCATGCTGACAATCGTGGCGGCCATCAGCTTTCTCGTCCAGGTTTATTCGCTGGGGTACATGGCCGGAGATCCCGGGTATTCGCGGTACTACGCGTTCATGTCGCTTTTCGCCTGGGCCATGCTGAGCCTGACCGTATCGCTCACCATGTTCCAGTTGTACATGTTCTGGGAACTGGTGGGGCTGTCGTCCTACCTGCTGATCGGGTTCTGGTACGAAAAATTCAGCGCCACCCAGGCCGGCAAGAAGGCGTTCGTCATGACCCGGACGGGCGACGTGGCCTTCTTCATCGGGCTGCTGGTCATCCTGGTAAACCTCGGGAACGTGGGCATCACGGAAATGAACGGCGCGGCGGCGGCCAACCTTTCGCCGGCGGTCATCACCCTGGCGTCCCTTCTCATGTTCGGCGGCATCGTGGGCAAGAGCGCCCAGTTTCCGCTGCTCACCTGGCTACCGGACGCCATGGAAGGCCCCACCCCGGTCAGCGCCCTGCTCCATTCGGCCACCATGGTTGCGGCCGGCGTCTATCTTTTCGCGCGGCTTTTTCCGTTTTTCAGCCTGTCGTCCACCGCCATGGGCGTCTTCCTGGCGATCGGCACCATCAGCATGCTGCTTTCCGCCACCATGGCCATGGTGAGCCGCGACATCAAGCGCGTGTGGGCCTATTCGACCATCAGCCAGTTGGGGTTCATGATCATGGCCCTGGGGGCCGGGCATTTCTTCGCCGGCGTGTTTCACCTGACCACCCATGCCGGGTTCAAGGCCCTGCTGTTCCTGTGTTCCGGGGTTTTCATCCACCACTACCACACCAACGACATGTTCGAACTGGCCGACCAGGGATGCCGCAGCCTCAAAATCCCCACCGTTTCCATCATTATCGCCGCGGCGGCCCTTTCGGGCTTTCCTCCCTTTTCCGGCTACTTCAGCAAGGAAGCGATCATCGGCGGCCTCGCCGGGCTGAAAAACCCGGTCTGGCTGGCGGCGGGCCTGGCGGGCGTTTTCCTGACCGCGTACTACTCGTTCCGGCTGATTTTCGTCCTCACCACGCATAAAGGCGCTGAAAGCGCTCATTCCGGCGACGAGCCGCACGCAAACGGCTTCGAGTACCGCGCCATGGCCTGGCCGCTCATCGTTTTAGCGACGATCACGGTCGTTTTGGGATTTTTGGAAGAACCCATCCGGAATTTTCTGCTCGGCGCTCACGCCGCCGCACCCGCGCCGGAGGCCGCGGCGCATGCCGTCCTCCACTGGTGGGAGCGGTTGGGGCTGGGGACCACCAACATTGTGGCGTTGGGCCTTGCCGCCGCGGGAGCCCTGCTGGCGTGGATCGAATTCGGAAGGCGCGGGGCGAGCCGGGTCGGTTTCGTGGAACGGATTCCGGCGCTCTACCGGCTGTTTTCCGAACGGTGGTATCTGGACCACTTTTACCGTTTCCTGGTGGGCATGGTCATTGACAAGGGCGTGTCCAGGCTTTGCGACGCAAACGACAAGAAGGTCATCGACGCAACCATCGACGAACTGTGCAGCGGCACGGTCGAGGGAGGCCGGGTGGTGGCGTTTCTGAATTCGGGCATGGTCCAGTTCCGGTTGATCGCGGCCTTTGCAGTGATCGCGCTCCTGGCGCTCTATTTTCTGATTTAAAAAACGAGTAATCCGCCGATGCATGATGCCAATTTCCCATACCTGTCCGCCATTCTCCTGTGCTGCGTGGCGGGGCTTCTGGCCATTGTCTTCATCCCGGAAGGCAGGCAAAAGCTGATCAAGCAGGTGAGCGCCGTTTTTTCGGGCGCCACCCTGGTGCTCTCGGTGTTCCTTTTCTTCGCCTACGACCGGGGCGCCGGGGGGCTGCAGTTCGTGGAAAGGCTGGACTGGATCCCCACGCTGGGCATCCAGTACCTAAACGGCGTGGACGGCTTCAGCCTGCCCAACATTCTCCTTACCGGGATCGTGTTCTTCACCGGCGTGCTCACCATGTGGGAGCTGGAAAACCGGGTAAAAGAGTATTTTGCGCTCTATTTCCTGCTGGTGACGGGCGTGTTCGGCCTGTTCATGAGCATGGATCTCTTTTTCATCTTCGTGTGGTACGACGTTTCGCTCTTTCCCATGTACCTGCTGATCGCCGTCTGGGGAACCACGCGCAAGGAATACGGGGCGATGAAGCTCACCCTGTACCTGCTTGCCGGAAGCGCCCTCATCCTGCCGGCGATCATTTTGCTCTACGCCACATCGGGGCTCAACACCTTCGACCTGACGGCGCTCCTTCGGCCCGGGCTCTTTTCTCCGGCCGAACAGAAGCTGGTCTTCATTCTGCTCTACCTGGGGTTCGGCATCCTGGCCGGCGTGTGGCCGTTCCACACCTGGTCGCCGGTGGGCCACGTGGCCGCGCCGCACGGGGTGAGCATGGTGCATGCCGGGGTGCTGATGAAAATAGGCGCGTTCGGCGTGCTGCGCCTGGCGATCATGCTGTGCCCGGAAGGCTGGAAATACTGGGCTGAACTGATGGCGGTCCTGGCCGCCGTGGGGATCATCTACGGCGCCCTGGCCGGGCTGAGGCAAACCGACCTCAAGTACGTGATCGGCTATTCCAGCGTCTCGCACATGGGAGTCGTGGGGCTGGGGCTTTCCACCGTGTCCGCGCAAGGCCTGGACGGGGCCGTGTTCCAGATGTTCGCCCACGGCATCATGACGGCCCTGCTGTTTTCTTCGGTGGGCTACATCTACGACCGGACCCACACCAAGCTGATCGCCGAACTGGGCGGTCTGAGCCGGATCATGCCCGTGGCCTCCGGCTACTTCATCGTGGCCGCCCTGGCCGGCATGGGAATCCCCGGCCTTGCCAATTTCTGGGGCGAGCTGGTGGTGTTCATTTCCGCCTTCAAGGTTTACCCGATCCGGGGAATCGTCGCCGTGCTGGCGCTGGCGGTGACCGCCCTCTTCATGCTGCGGGTCGTGCAGAAGACCTTCTACGGACCGCCAAACGAACGGTACGCCGGCCTGCCCGACATCTCCTTTTTCCAGGGCATCCCCCGGATGATCCTGGCGGCCGTTCTGCTGTTCGTGGGCCTTTACCCGTCGCTGATTTTCAACGTCGTCCAAACCGCATCTGTTCCCTTTATGAATGGACTGCCAAGATGAAATGGTCGATTGCAGCTCCTGAAATCTACTACGTTGCGGCAGCCCTGCTGTTTTTCTTCCTGTCCTTCGTGACGCGGCCGGACTCGAAACGCGAATACCGGCTGGCCCTCATCCTGTCCGCCCTGGGCCTGGCGGTGGCGCTGGTTTCGGTGCGGGCCGACGGGTTCCTGTTCATCCGCGCCTTCCGCGCCGACCTCTTCTCGCAGGTGTTCAAGGTGCTGCTGGCCCTGGGGCTTTTCCTGGTGGTCTACCTGTGCGACGAACTGCAGGAGCTGAGGCAGCGCCACCTGCACGACTTTTACATGCTGCTGTTCACCTGCACCCTGGCCATGATGCTCCTGGTGAGCGCCGAACATCTGCTGGCCATCTACCTGTCGCTCGAACTTTCCAGCTACTCGCTCTATGTCCTGGTGGCGCTCAGGAAAAATGAAAATTTCGGCCTGGAATCGGGCATCAAATATTTCCTGATCGGCACGTTCGCATCCGCCGTGATGCTGTTCGGCATGGCGCTGCTGTACTCGGCAACCGACGCCACCTACCTCGGCGAGATCGCGCGGGCGCTGCCCGTCATCATCGACCGCCCGGTGGTGCTGACCTCCCTGTTTTTGATCCTGGGCGGGCTGTTTTTCAAGCTGGCCGCCTTCCCCTTCCACTTCTGGGCGCCGGACACCTACCAGGGGTCCATCAACCAGGTGGCGGCCTATATCGCCACGGCGTCCAAAGTGGCGGCCATCGCCGTGGTGCTGCGCCTGGTGGCGCTCGCCGGACAGGGCAGCCCTTATTTTTCCCACGTGCTGGTGGTGCTGGCGATCGTTTCCATGACCCTGGGGAACCTGGCGGCAATCGTCCAAAAAGACATCAAGCGGCTGCTGGCCTTCTCCACTGTGGCCCACGCGGGCTACATCCTCATCGGGGTCCTGGCGATGAGCCGCGCGGGTTACGCCAGCGTGGTGTTCTACGCGCTCGCCCTGCTGATGATGAAGTTTACGGCTTTTTTCGTAGTGGTAAAGGTGGCCTCCGACGGCCACAACCTCCAGATCGAACAACTGGCGGGCCTGCACCGCCGGTCGCCCATCCTCGCCCTGGCGCTCATGGTCTCCCTTTTCAGCCTGGCGGGCATTCCGCCCACGGCCGGTTTTACCGGCAAATTCCTGATCTTCGTGGCGGCCATCGAAAAAGGCTACTTCGCACTGGTAATCATCGCCATGATCAACGTGGTGATTTCCCTCTATTACTACCTGCTGGTCATAAAGGCGGCCTACCTGCTGGAACCGGCGCAGGAACTGCGGCTGGCCGTATCACCCTCCACCAAAATTCTGGCCGGGGCCCTCGTGGCGGGGATCGTGGTCCTGGGTCTTTTCCCCTATAAGATCATGCAGGTCGCCGGAGCCGCCGCGCAGGTGCTGCTGCACTGATCCCGGGTTGCGACCGAGTGGGCACAGACGTTATACTAAGTATCGTTCAAGTTTGATCTGATGGGTTTCGCTCCGCTCCACCCATCCTACACCTGTGGCCGATCTATAATTCCTCATAGTGGCTGTATATTTAGGATGGGTGGAGTCCCGCCGTACGGGGGCAAAACCCATCATTTTTGATGCATCTTGAACGCTACTTAGTATTACACGTAGCGTTACGAATAATTGCGCGGATACCCCGTTCGGGTGGGCACGGTCCTTGGGGCTGTTGCCCAAATCCGCCGATACTGCTGGTCTGCCGGTTCCCAAGCCCCGGCTTGGGAACCCCCCATGGAGAAGCTCCAGCTTCTACTTAAGCACGACAGGAAGCAGGAGATCCCAAGATTCGGTTCCCAAACCGGAGCTTCGGAACCGGCACACAGAGAATGCAGCCGGCAAAGACGCCGGATTCTCGCCCAAAAGTGCCGCGGGAATGACGATCTTGGTGGTTTGACCTTAATTTGTGAAATCCCACGTCTTGCCCCGAAGGGGCTGCATAAAATAGCCCAGGGTCGCGTGAGCGCACCCTGGGAACGATCGACGGTGCACAATCGGAAATACCCTGAAAGGGTTACATAGCGGGCATTGAGAAAGTCTGTTCATCCTCATTATGCAACCCTTTCAGGGTATTCATCTCATCTTGCACCGGATTTCCCAGGGTGATGCTGGTGCTGACCCCGGGCTAATCTATTGAGCCCCTTCGGGGCGAAGAGTCCGACGGCAATTCTCCTTCAGTTGAATCACGGCCCATGGGAATCAGCGCCTTCGCCCGGCGGCGCATTCGGACAGCAGGCCCTTCCATCGTGCCCACCGATCTCATCATTTTACAGTTGCCGTTGACACCGCGTGCAGTTCAAGTTTGGACGTAAAAAAACAATACGAAAAAAGCGGACATCGGAGGAAGCGGCGGGGCAAAAAGTCTTCGGTCAAAAAACCAAGGGGCCAAAAACGACGAGCCGGACTGCAGGAGGACAGTCCGGCCCATCACTGGGGAATGAACTTCAAGCTGGTTATCAAGAAACAACAATTCTGTATTTTTTGCAATCAGGAGATTTCCCTAGTTGGTAAAAAAAAATTCCTGACCCCCTCTCGTTTTAGAAAAAAATTTAACCCGGAGCCCGAACGGCCCTCTATTCTTTCCGGCCCTCCAGGGCCTGCGGCTGGTGTTTTTGAGGATCGAAAGTTTCCTTTTCCCGGTGTTCCATGTTTTGGGTGCTCATTTCGAGGTCGAGCACCTGGTCGTCCCCGCTCGAAAAACCGAGAACGATGTCACCGCCCTTTTCGGCCCCGCCGCCGTCTTCCGGCTTCATCCTGATGCCGATCACGATCATCGCCAGCCCGGCGAGGGCCAGAATCGAAAAGAACGCGCTGATCCAGAAATGGTTCACAGCAAGCTCCTCGGTTTGATGTTCCACCGGTTGCCCGGGTAGATGGTCATCCGGATATCGTAGTAGCCCGATTCCCGTGCAGGGGGCCGCTCCCGGTCGTAGGAATCCTGGGCGGCCCTGGAGCCCAGTTTCAAAACCGCCCCTTCCCGCGAATCCAGCCGGCTCGAAAGCGTCGGGCCGAACCGTCCTTCCGCCTTGAGCACCAGTTGGTCGCTGTCTTTTACCGGGGTGATGATCGCGCGGCTCTTTCTGACTACGCGCTCGCCGTAGGGAGAGGAGCGCTCGGCCGTCCGCCCCGGCAAATCGAATCCCAGGTAGATCCGGCGGTCCGCCCCGCCGATGCGCCTGACCTTTATCACGATCCGGTCTCCGAGGTGCACGCGGGCGACCGCGATATCTCTTTCCCCGGCCGGATTGTAGGGAAACCTCAAAACTACGGGCTGCGGGCTTTTATCGGTCGTTCCGGGGGGTACGTAGGTCCTGGAGGGCGCCGCCGATGGCGCCGGCGCCGGGCGAGGACGGGCGGTGCGCACGGCCCCCGGTTTTGCCTGTGCAGGCGCCTCCTGCACCGGAAACCTTCGGGGGCCTTTGAGGACCGGCGGGATAGTTTTGGGTTCGCTCCCCGGCTGCGGCTGGGGCGCGGCCTGTTCGGCCGGGGAGGTCAGGACCTGTCCCCCGGAAGCCGGCCCGGTCGCCGGCGGCACACTTCCGGCCTGCTCCTCCGCCCCGGTGCCCGGCCGGACATCGGGGGCCGCGTTGCTCTCCGTCCCGGCCTGTTCCGGCAACCCCGAAGTGCCGGGCGGAGGAACCGGTTCGATGCGGGCGGTGAGTTTTTCGGCGGCCGGACGATAGAAAAGATCGCTTTGCACCAGGACCAGCCCCGATACCCCGGCAACCAGAAAGAAGGCCCCAAACAGGATGAACAGCACGCGTTTTTTCACGTCAGCCCCCGTTCAGAAATAGTTTTACGTGGAATTTTTCATTCCTTAAAACAAGTTAACCTATCAGACGGCACGCGGCGGGTTTTAGTCGACAGGGAAATGTTTCTTGAAGCACAAGCTTTGAACATGGCGGGAAGACGGACGGTCCCCGGAAGGCCTTGCCGCTACAAGTTAAATCAGTGACGGATGGTTTTTCCTGAGCCAGACCAGGACTTTTTCCTTCAACTCCAGGACATAGGCGGTCAACTCCGATGCCTCATCCTCGGAAGCGCCACCCGCGTAATCGTATTCCACGATATTTCTTTTCTTGCGGCAGGCGTCCAGGTAGTCGGCATCCGCTCGATGCTCCGGTCCCAGAATGAGCGGCAGAGCCTGTATGGTGCGGTAATGCTGCAGGGTCCGGACCGCCCGAAAGCCCTCGGCGTAGACCAGGATCGTGCAGAGTTTCATGGCCGCGTTATAGGCGATACCGAAATGCCAATCCGCAGAAATTCCCCGGCCGGCATCTCCCAGGTCACGATCCACAATAGCGAGCAAGTTGGCGATTTCCTGCGGGGAAGTGACGTGGGGTTCAAGCCAGCCGTTATCAGCCCATTGCTGCAAGGTCATTTTCGCTGCCTATTATGAAGAGCTTCGGAGACTCCAGAACATTGGACAGGAAATGGTCACCCGTTTCTTTGCGCCGCCGGAATTCTTCCACCGTCATGGTGAGCGGGTTGACTTCCCGGCCGATCTGTTCCGCAATTCCCGCCAGCCAGCTCGATAGACTGCGCAAGCCGACAGCACCGACCACCATGAGGTCCACATCACTTCCCGCTTTTTCTCTGCTGTCGGCCAGCGAGCCGAAAACGAAGGCCGCTTTCACCCCTTCCCGGTCCAGGACACTTCTGAAAATGTCCACCAAACCGGCCGTTTTCAGCACCAGACCGTGAATTTCAGGGTACAGCGGATGATCGGTATTGGCCCTGTAGTACAGGCGGTTTCCATCCCGTCGGCTGGTCACCAGATCCAGTTCCGCGAGCTTTTGCAGATCCTGCCGGATGGTGCCTAACGACAGGCCCGCTTGCCGCTGCATCTCCCGCAGGTGCAATTCTCTCTCACCCGGACCAAACAGCAGCCGAAAAATTTCCGCCCTCACTCGGGAGGACAATATATAAGCCAAGCTCCCCATAATTGTTAGGTAATACCATTCAATTGATAGGTTTTACCATACATTTTTCGATATTCAACCCGGGAAAGCGGGGGGAAGCAGCTCCCCCGCTTTCCGGGCACCGGTACCGCACGCTACAGGATATACCGGCTCAAATCCTCGTCTTTTATGATTTCCTGGAGGATGTTTTGCACGTACTTGCGGTCGATGTGTATCGTCTTTCCCTTGAGGTCCGGGGCGTCGAAGGAAACGTCCGAGAGGAGCTTTTCCATGATGGTGTGCAGGCGTCTCGCGCCGATGTTTTCGGTGCGCGAATTAACCTGGTAGGCGATCTCGGCGATCTCCTCGATGGCGTCGTCTTCGAAGATCAGTTTCACCTCCTCGGTCTCCAGGAGGGACTTGTACTGGACGATCAGCGCGTTTTCGGGCTCCTTCAGGATCCGGATGAAGTCTTCCCGTGAAAGCGACGTCAGCTCGACCCTTATGGGAAACCGGCCCTGGAGTTCGGGGATCAGGTCCGAGGGTTTCGAGATGTGGAAAGCGCCCGAGGCGATGAACAGGATATGGTCGGTGCGCACCATCCCGTACTTGGTGGTGACCGTGGAACCCTCCACGATGGGGAGCAGGTCGCGCTGCACGCCCTCGCGCGAGACGTCCGGGCCTCTGCCGCCGCTTTCGCGCCCGGCGATCTTGTCGATTTCATCCAGGAAGATGATGCCGGAGTGTTCCGCCCGCTCGATGGCGGCCTTGATCACCCGGTCCATGTCGATCAGCCGCTGGGATTCTTCCTGGACGAGGATCTCGCGCGCTTCGGGGATTTTGACCTTCCGCCGCTTGGTGCGCTTGGGAAGCATCGATCCGAGCATGTCCCGGAGGTTGTAGTCCATCTCTTCCATGCCGGCGCCCGCGAAAATTTCGATCATCGGGAAATTGCGGTCCGGCACGTCCAGTTCCACGTACCGGTCGTCGAGGGAGCCCATGCGGAGCAGCTTCCGAAGCTTTTCGCGCGTGGTGTCCGCCTGCTCGGCTTCTTCCTTTGCCGCGATCAGCGCCTGGGGCTCGTCCGGAAAGGGGTGTTCCCGCACCTCGGGGGTGGCCCGTTTCGGGGGAAGCAGGATGTCGAGCAGTTTTTCTTCCGCGATCTCTTCGGCCCGGACCTTGACGTTTTCCATCTCCTCGTTGCGGACCATGCTGACGGCCAGCTCGGTGAGGTCCCGGATCATGGATTCCACGTCTCTACCCACGTAGCCCACTTCGGTGAACTTGCTGGCTTCGATCTTGAGAAACGGCGACTGGGCGAGCCGGGCCAGGCGGCGGGCGATTTCGGTTTTGCCCACGCCGGTGGGGCCGATCATGATGATGTTTTTCGGTGCGATTTCATCGCGCAGGTGTTCGGGCACCTGCTGGCGGCGCCACCGGTTCCGGAGGGCGATGGCCACCATCCGCTTGGCGTCTTTCTGGCCGATGATGTACTTGTCGAGTTCGCGGACGATCTCGGAGGGCGTAAGGGGTTGTTGCATCTTTATCAGAGCTCCTCAATAACGAATTCTTTGTTCGTGAAGATGCAGATCGAGGAAGCAATGTCCATGGCTTCCTCCGCAATCCGGCGTGCGGGCAGGTCGGTATGCCGCCCGAGAGCGCGGGCCGCCGCGAGCACGTAGGGAGCGCCCGAACCGATGGCCGCAAAACCGTCGTCCGGTTCGATCACGTCCCCCGTCCCGCTGAGGATGAACGAATTGCTGGAATCGGCGGCCAGCAGCAGGGCTTCGAGCCTTCGCAGTGCCCGGTCCATGCGCCAGTCCTTGGCCAGTTCGACCGCCGCCCGCTTGAGGTTCCCGTTATACTGCTCCAGCTTGGCCTCCAGCCGTTCGAACAGGGTGAAGGCATCGGCGGTGGACCCGGCAAAGCCGGTCAGGATCTTGTCGTGGTAGAGCCTGCGAATCTTTTTGGCATGATGCTTCACCACCGTATCTCCCATGGTGACCTGCCCGTCACCCGCCATTACCACGCTGTCACCCTTGCGAATGACGACAACGGTCGTGCTGCGAATCTTTTCCGCCATAAGCGAATCGTTCTCCTGTTGGTTTTCTCTTCCCACCCGTTTGGAATGCCTTAAATAAAAGTAATGAAACGCCCGCGGCCGTGCCAGCTATTTCTTCCGGCTCCTGGGATGGGCGGCGTCGTAGACTTTCATCAGCCGGTCCATGTCCACGTGCGTGTACCGCTGCGTGGTGGAAAGGCTCTGGTGTCCCAGCATTTCCTGGATCG
The DNA here is from genome assembly GCA_001603845.1 of Syntrophobacterales bacterium Delta_01. Taxonomy (GTDB): domain Bacteria; phylum Desulfobacterota; class Syntrophobacteria; order Syntrophobacterales; family Syntrophobacteraceae; genus SbD1. The sequence continues at coordinate 13,383 of LUZZ01000042.1, forward strand.
ACCGGAGGTCCGCTCCGGCGTTCAGCAGGTGCGTGGCGAAGCTGTGCCGCAGTCCGTGCGGGCTGAGATGCTGCCACAGCCCGCAGGAAATCATCTCGGCCCGGAGTATCCTGTCCACCGAACGGGCCGTGAGCCTGCCGCCGCGAGCGTTCAAAAAAAGCGCCGGCGAAGAATCCAGCGCCCCCGGAAACTGAAAATTCAAGGATGCAATATAATACTTCAACGCCTTGAGCGCTTTTACCCCGATGGGAACCACCCGTTCTTTTCGCCCCTTGCCCAGCACACGCACCGTTTCCTCCGTGAAGGAAACGCCGTCGCGGTTCAGGTTCACCAGCTCGCTCACCCGGACCCCGGTCGAATACAGGGTTTCGAAAAGCGCCCAGTTGCGGGCCTTTCTCCAGGAACTCCCCTCCCGCGACGCGGCCCGTGCCAGGGAATCGAGCAGATGAAACGCCGCGTCCACCAACAAAAAGCCGGGGGTTTTCTGTTTTATTTTGGGATGGGAGACCAGTTCGGCGGGGTTTTCGTCGTACATGCCGCTGCTGTTCAAGTAATGAAAAAACGAGCGCAGGGTGGAAAGCTTGCGGGCGCGGCTGGTTTTTTCAAGCCGGTGGTGGACCGATGCCAGGTACGAACGGATCACGTCCGGCGTTACGCTGCGAAGCTCGATTTCTCCGGGGCCGTTTTGACCGGCGAGAAACAGGGCAAACTGGTGCAGGTCGGAAGCGTAGGCCCGGATGGTCTCGCCGCTGACGTTGCGCTCCCCGCTCAAATACTTCAGAAAGCGCGCTCCGGCGTCACTCCAGGTAATGATTTTATTTTGTTCACCGCTCATGGGGATTTTTTTTCACCCCCGCCATGGATTCCGAGATCGCGACAGGCTGAATCACGGAATCCTTAACAGTAGCGCGTTTACGACAGCGCGATTTTGTCCCTACTCCCCGCCGAAAGGGCATCAATTAGCATAGGTAGTCAAAAAATCATAGGAAATTCCCACGGGCGCCTACTCGGATATGCTTTTCAATCTATTGACTTTTCAGGATTTTTAGCATAGTGATACATATTTTGAAATTCGATTGGGCTTCTCGACCGCCCTTTCCCGACGTTTCCTGGTTTGGCGTTCAATGTGGCATTTTGCGGAACAGTCTGGCCCAAGCGGCCCGCCACGCAAGATGAATTTTCGGTCCTCCCGAATAAGTTGCCCGGGCAAGCCGTCCCCGTCCCGGCGCGCCAATGTTTGAAGAAAGGATGAAAGATGAAAGAGGATGTCGCAACTGTTCGAACCTTTGCCATAATCTCGCACGGCGGCGCGGGAAAAACATCTCTTGCGGAAGCGATGCTCTTCGATGCTGGTGCCACCACCAGGCTGGGAAAAGTCGATGAAAACAGTTCGGTGCTCGATTTCGAGCCCGAAGAGGTAAAGCGCAAAACCACGATCGGGAGTTCCGTTTTCACATTCACCTGGAAAAAACAGCAGTTCACGCTGATCGACACTCCGGGAGACTTCAACTTCATCGCGGAGACCAAGACCTCGATGCAGGGCGGAGACGGCGTGGTGGTCCTGGCGGACGCCGTGGACGGCGTGCGCGTGCAGACCGAAAAGGTGTGGGAGTTCGCCACCGAATTCGGCCAGCCCCGGATGATATTCATCAACAAGATGGACCGCGAGCGGGCGGATTTCGCCAAGGCGGTGATGGACATCCAAAACATGTTCGGCAAAGTCTGCGTGCCGCTCCAGGTCCCCATCGGCGCGGCCGAAAGCTTCAAGGGCGTGGTGGATATCCTGTCCGGCAAGGCGTTCATCTACGGTTCCGGGGACAGCGGCAAGTTCGAGGCGGCGGACATGCCGGCGGACGTCGCGGACCAGGCGGAACAGTACCGCGAGGCCATCGTCGAACACGTCGCCGAATCCAGCGACGAACTGCTCGAAAAGTACCTGGAGACCGGCGAACTGTCTCCCGAGGAGATCAAGAACGCGCTGCGGGCGTCGATCATCGGGGGCAAACTGGTCCCCATCGCATGCGGGTCCGGCACGGGCAACATCGGCATTCAGCCCTTCATGGACCTCATCGCCGAGTGTATGCCCTCGCCCCTGGATCGCGGCGAAATCAAGGGCAAAAACGTCAAGGGAGACGCCGAGGTGACCCGGCAGCCCGACCCCGGCGCCCCGTTCAGCTCGCTGGTGATCAAGACGGTGAGCGACCCCTACGCCGGAAGGCTTTCCATACTCCGGATAGCTTCGGGCACCCTGGAGCCCGATTCCACGGTCCTCAACCCGCAAAAAGGCGCGAAGGAACGTTTCGGCCAGCTCCTGCGGCTCAAGGGCAAGAACCAGGAACCGGTCCAGTCCGCCGGTCCGGGCGACATCGTGGCCGTGGCCAAGCTCAAGGAAACCGTAACCCAGGATACGCTGTGCTCGGAACGCGACCAGATCGTCTTTCCGGCCATCGAACTTCCCCCGGCCATCTACTCCCTGGCGGTGGAACCCAAGAGCAAGGGCGACGAAGAGAAGATATTCTCGTCCCTGTCCAAGCTCATGGAGGAAGACCTCACCCTCAAGCTCGAAAGAAATGACGAAACGCGGGAAATGATCCTTTCGGGCATGGGAGAAATCCATATCGAAACCGTGGTGGACAAGCTGAGGCGCAAGTTCGGCGTGGAAGTCAACCTCAAGCCCCCCAAGGTGGCCTACAAGGAAACCATTAAAGGCAAGGTCCGGGTGCAGGGCAAGTACAAGAAGCAGTCCGGCGGGCGCGGCCAGTACGGCGACTGCTGGATCGAGATGGAGCCCCTGCCCAAGGGCGAAGGGTTTCGGTTCTTCGACAAGATCGTGGGCGGCGTCATTCCCAGGCAGTACATCCCGGCAGTGGAAAAAGGAATCGCCGAGGCCCTCAACGACGGCGTGCTTGCCGGCTACCCGGTGGTGGACTTCAAAGTGGACCTGGTGGACGGTTCGTACCACACGGTGGACTCCTCGGAAATGGCGTTCAAGATCGCCGGTTCGATGGCCTTCAAAAAAGCCGTGGCGGACGCCAAGCCCACCCTGCTCGAACCCATAATGGAGATGGAAATAACGATACCCGACGAGTGCATGGGCGACATCATCGGCGACCTCAACTCCAGGCGCGGCAGGGTCCTGGGGATGGAAACCAAGGGCAACAAGCAAATCGTGAAAGCCCTGGTGCCCCAGGCCGAAGTGCTCAAATATGCCCCGGACCTGCGTTCGATGACCGCCGGCCGCGGCATGTTCACCATGAAGTTCTCCCATTACGAAGAAGTCCCCGGCCCGCTCCAGGAAAAGATCATCGAAGCCGCGAACAAGGAAAAAGAAAAATAGCAGTTTAGAAGCTCTCCCATGCCGGCGGCATGCGCCGCCGGCATGGCCTTTCTTTTTTCACCGCCCTCTTCCCTCCCGCCCCACGCCGCCGGTGAGACATTTTTTGTACTTTGGGCCATCGGGTGAGAAATTTTTTGCACCTCCGGGTCTCCCGCGTCTCACGTCCGGCCGGACCGAAGCATTTTCAGGGACGAAGAACCACTAAAACACCTGTATTTTCAATAGAATACGGAAGGTGTCCGAGTGCGCCCGGGCAGTGGCATGCTTTATGCCTTTAGTACGAACCAGGATCGGGTGCACCATCCCGGTGGGAAAGGGGCCCGGTCCGGTCTCGCTCCGGCCGTAGGTACCGGAGTTAGTCTTCGGAGGCTCCCCCGATGTGCGAACGGGGAGAGGAGGCAGGCAGGGTGCCGGAATGGGCACCGTAGAAATGGCGAACCCAAAAGATCGAACTGAAAAATTTGAAAGATTACCTTTCAGGAGAAAACGCAAATGAAAAAAATGGCTTCGATATTCGCAATCGGCATGGTTTCCATGGCCCTGGCAACCGGTCCGGCCTTCGCTCAGCAGGTAGCGCCCAAGCCCGCCGAAAACACCCCCGCAACCGTTTCACCCAAGATCGATGAAACGGCGGCGCCCTCTGCGGCCGTAACCGGTGAAAAAACCACCACCCCGAAGACCGCTGTCAGCGAACCGGCGGCGGTAAAAGCGGATGTGAAAAAAGATGCGGCCAAAGCCGAAACCGCCGTAAAAAGCGAAAAAGCGACCTCCGCCAAGCAGGTCAAGCAAGCCGCAGTAGCCAAGACCAACAAGCACCACAAACACGTCAAGAAAACAGACAAGTGCAGCGGCAAGTACGAACACCATGCTAAAGCTAAAGCCAAAGCCAAGGCCCATACAGGGGATGCCGACAAGAAAATGGAAAAGACGGAGTCCCTGACGCCTTCCGCCAAGTAAGGCCGAAGGCCGCAGTAAGAGACAAGATCGCCCAAGTCCCGGTTTTCAGCAAAAAATCCCCGCTCGTCCGGCCCCGCAGGGCCGGGCGGGCGGGGATTTTGATTTTTCATCACAGTTTTTTTACGGCCGACAGTGCCTTCCCCTCAGCACAAAACCAGGAAAGCGCTCAAAATCCCAGGCATCCGAAATTTAGAAGCATCAGTCCGGGATGATGCCGTCCTTGCCCGCATCGGGCGACCACACCGGAAGAGGGCCGCAACAATCCGCATCCGGGTCCCAACGGTGCCGGTAGGAACAGGCGACTTCCGTGGTTTTGGCCATGTGTTTCCACCCCCTCACGTAATAGGGGCAGGCGTCGTTGAAGCAGACGTAGAAGTATTCGGCCGACCAAGTGGACATCGGAGGCGTTTTCCACTTGCTCATTTTTTGATTGCAGTGAGGACAAATGGTCTTATCCTGTGGCATCCCGTTTCTCCTTGTGAATTTGACATTTCGTCCGAATGCCGAGAGATTAACCGTTTCAGGCGGCAGCGGCAAGGACCTGCTCGCGTCCGTCAGTCGCAGCAAGCCTCGGAAGATCCGGGCGCAAACCGGGGATGCGACCGTTTGCAAAAAGACTTATATCCTAGGCAAGTTACCGAAACCATTGACCTACCATCCGCTTCGGCCCGGCGGTCCCGTCGGCCGATGGCGGGGCGGCCCGCTCGCACCCGGCCCCGGATTCATTTTTCAGGCCGGGTCTACACACACGGGGTAATCCTCGGGTTTAAAGTCCCGGTTTCTGAGAAAGATCTCGGCAAATTCCCTCATCGTTTCCTTCATCACCTTCTGGTAGTCCTGCACGTTGGGGTCGAAGACTTTGCCGATCTTGTCGTAATTGAGGTTTGCGAGATCTTCGGCCATCGTCATGTAATCCTTCCGGATATCCACCGGAAGAGCGTTGACCATATTTTGCCCGAGCATATACTCAAAAATGCGGTACATGTCTTCCGTAAGCTTTTTCAACGCTTCGGGAGCCGGGTTCTCGCCTTTTTTTTCCACCAGAACTTTCATAAAATTCATGATATAGGGATTGCGGGCGGGTTCCGACCGGGGGGCAGCGGCCTCCGGCGTCGGCTGTTTCTGAGACATAATCGGATTCCTCTCCATGGCGTACTTGGTTAAAAGGCAGCCGAATAAAAACCGTTTATTCCAAATTGTTCAAGCACAAAATGTCAATCCATACAGTCGGCTCGAAAAACGGCCGTAAATGGAAATGCACCATACACGAGGTCGCCGAATAATGCAGGATATCATTGCGGGCTGCTGCCAGTTTCATATCGAACCGGCGGATATCGATGCCAATGTGGAAAAAGTGGAACACGCGTTGTGCGAACTTGCCGCACGAAAATGCCGCCTGGCGGTTTTACCGGAGATGTGGGCGTGTTCGTTTCCGTACCGGACCCTGGCGTCCATGGCCGAGAGGACGCCCGAGACGCTGGACCGGATCCGCCGCATCGCCCGGCGGGAAGGCATCATGGTCGCCGGAAGCCTTCCCGAAGCCGACGGCGAAACCATTTACAACACCAGCTACATCATCGACACCGGGGGGCAAATTGCAGGCACCTACAGAAAGGTCCACCTGTTTACGCTCTACCAGGAACACAAACACTTCGGACGCGGGAAATCCGCCGGCACGGTCCAAACGGGAGACGCCGGGATCGGGGCGATGATCTGCTACGACCTGCGGTTCCCGGAACTCGCGCGAAGAATTGCACTCGACGGCGCCGAGATCATCTGCGTGTCCGCCCTGTGGCCCCTTGAGCGCATCGATCACTGGTCGCTGCTCCTGAAGGCAAGGGCGGTGGAAAACCAGCTCTTCGTCATCGGCACGAACGGGTGCGGGATCGAGGGCAGGATCACCTGGGGGGGCAACTCCGCCATTTTCTCCCCATGGGGGGAAACCCTGGCGGCGGCCGGGACGGAGGAACAAACCATCGTGGGAGTCCTCCACGGCGGGGAAATCGAAGAGGTCAGAAAGCTGATCCCCTGCTTCGAAGACCGCTCGCCGGAAGCGTACGGTCCCGTGTGAAACACGGGCGCGCCGCCTTCGCCTCCCACTCTATCCCGTTCCGATTTTTCGGACGGCCCGATCAACCGCAATGTCCGCCCGGCCCGCCGGCGGCCGGCGGGACTCATTTGAGAAGGAGGAGTATTTTGGACCCCATAAAAACTCTGCTGGGAGGCGCCGTGCTGTTGGCCTTCCTTGCCCTGTCGTGTGCCGCTCCGTTGGGTGCGGCGGCCGATGAGGGCAACAACGCGCCGTTTTCGGGCAACATCAAGGTCGAAAAGTACCACTCGGATTACGAGGTCAACGCCGACGGCACCTACACCGTGACCACCGAACTGGTGTGCACCGTGTTGACCGGCGAGGGAGTCAGCGGCGCCAACCACACCGTCTTGAGCTACAGCACCAGCCTGGACGATATGGAAATCCTCGCGGCCTACACGCTCAAAAAAGACGGCCGCCGCATCGACGTACCCGCCTCCAACATACAGGAACGGGAGGCCGTTGCCAACGGCGGGCCGATGTTCAGCGACCTGAAGGCAAAGGGGATCATTTTCCCCGACGTCGCCGTGGGCGACAAGGTGGCGTATTCCTATAAGCGGATCCGGAAGGCCCCGCTTTTCCCCGGGCAGTTTTTTTTCGTCGAAGTCTTCTCCAAGTTCTGGGTCTATGACGATGTAAAGATCAGCGTGAGCATTCCGGCCAATTCCCTCGACCTTCACGTCTTCGACAAAGGCGTCAAAGGGGGACGGATCGCGGACAGCAACGGGAAGGCCCGCTGGGTCTGGACATATTCCAATCACGAAATTACCGTGCCCGAACCGCACTCCGTCGATCTGGTCGATTACGGTCCGCGCATCATCGTTTCGACTTTCAAAGACTACGGGGCCATCGCCGCGGCTTACGACAAGCGTGCCCAGCCGAAGGCCAAGGTGAGCGAAAAAGTCCGCGCGCTGGCATCGGAACTGACGAAGGGCGTCACCGACCGGCGTGAGAAGGTGAGGCTTCTGTGCGCCTGGGTGGCCAAAAATATCCGCTTTGCCGGCAACTACATGGGGATTGGTTCGGTGGTGCCCCACGAGGCCGATGAGGTGCTCGCCAACCGGCTGGGCGACTGCAAGGACCACGTGGCGCTGCTCCAGGCCCTGCTCAAGACCGTAAACGTGGACAGCACCCCGGCGCTGATCAATTCCAGGGCCAGCTTCAAACTGCCCGAAGTCGCTTCGCCCTCGGTGCTGGACCACGTGATCACCTACATTCCCAGCCTCGATCTTTATTTCGATCCAAACTTCCCATTCGTAACGTTCGGCCAGCTCCCCCTGGCGGACCGCGGCAAACCGGTGATCCACACCCGCAACTTCACCGGCGTCACGCACACCCCGCCGGGGAACCCCAAGGGCGATTCTTCGACCTCGAAAATGGTCCTCCACATCCACGAGGACGGGTCCGCCGACGGCGAGGTCCACAACGAGGAGACGGGTCTTTTTTCCGCCATGGTCAAGGCACTGATGGTCCAGGTACAGCCGAACCTGGAAGAGCGGCTGGTGCGGGGCGTCCTGGAACGGAACGGTTACTCGGGAACGGGCACCCTGGCCAAGGACGATCCGCGGCTGCCGTCCGACAAATACACTTACAGCATCAAATTCCACGTCACCGGCGCGCTGAACACGCCGGGGCCGGGCGCGATTTACCTGAACTCCGTTTTCCCCGGCGTGGCGCCGGTCGCTTCCAACCTGGGCGGATTCAACCAGCCGGAACGCACGCTGGACTATACCTGCTCGGGCAACGTTTCCACCGAGGAGATCACCCTCGACCTGCCCAAAAACGTGAAGGTCACGTCACTGCCCAAAGACACCCATCTCTCCAATGCCAGGGTGAGCTACGATGCGACGTACCGCCTCAAGGGGAATACGGTCACGGTCACCCGCAGGTTCGAAGACCGGATGGTGGGGCCGGTGTGCACGCCGCAGGACGAAAATGAATACAGGACCATCGGCCGCAATGTCCTCAAGGACTTGAAAGAACAGTTGATTTTCCAGCCGGCCGACGCCGGGTAGCGCACGGGCCGCCCGGCGCTCCGAACGCGCACGCCGGCGCCGCTCTACCGGCATCGGCGGCGCCATAAAGTATACTAACTTAGTATGGATTTCTCCCCCTCCGCCGCGCATCATCATTGTCATGGCGCCGGGTTCAAGTTATAGTCGCCGGAACACTCGCTGGAATTCTCTTTTATCAACTCGCTGATTGGTGGAAAGAATGGGAGCACAGAAGACTTACCAGGAAATAAACGAAAAAATCCGCAGCGGCCAGGCGGTGGTGGTCACGGCCGAAGAGATGGTCGGAATCGTGAAAACCAGGGGGCCCGCCCGCGCGGCCAAAGAAGTTGACGTCGTTACCACCGGAACTTTTTCTCCGATGTGTTCTTCAGGCGCTTTCATCAATTTCGGACACCGGAACCCGCCGCTCAAGGCCTCCCGGGTGTGGCTGAACGACGTTCCGGCCTACGCCGGGCTGGCGGCGGTGGACATCTACATCGGCGCCACGGAACCCGCGACCGACGATCCGCTCAACAAAATCCACCCCGGCACGTTCGAGTACGGCGGCGGCCACGTGATTCACGACCTGGTAAGCGGCAGGAAGGTGCACATGAAAGCGGAAGGCTACGGCACCGACTGCTACCCCAACCGTTATGCGGAAATGGACCTGACACTGGAAAGCCTGCCCTACGCGGTGCTGTGCAATCCGCGCAACGCATACCAGAACTACAACTGCGCGGTGAACCTGTCCAAAAAGACGATCTACACCTACATGGGGACCCTCAAGCCCAACATGGGCAACGCGAATTACGCCACCGCGGGCCAGTTGAGCCCCATGTTGAACGACCCCTGCTACCGGACCCTGGGGCTCGGGACCCGCATCTTTCTGGGCGGCGCGCAGGGGTATATCACCTGGCACGGGTCGCAGCACAATCCGGGAGCACCCCGGCTCGAAAACGGCACCCCGCGCACTCCCGCCGGCACCCTGATGGTCATGGGCGATCTGAAGGAGATGAGCCCCCGGTGGCTGGTGGGCGCCAGCATCCTGGGCTACGGCTGCTCGCTCACGGTGGGCATCGGCATCCCCATCCCCATTCTGGATGAGGAGATGGCCCTGCTCACGGGGGTATCCAACGCGGATATCGTCACCCAGGTGAAGGACTACAGCTTCACCAATCCGGAATCTCTCGCCGAAGTCACGTACGCCGAACTGGTATCGGGGTCCATCAAGGTGCAGGGCAAAGAGGTGCCCACGGTCCCCATGTCCAGCTACGTCCGGGCGAAGGAGATCGCGCAGATTCTCAAGGACTGGATCGTGAAGGGCGAATTCTTGCTGGGCGAGCCTCAACAGCTTCTGCCGTCGGTTCCCCGGAAGGAAGCGGCATCCACGGGGGCAAAGAAGGCCTGAACCGGATGAACCGCATAAGTCTTCCCGCACCGCTCAGGGAAAAATGCCGCGGGATCGAGCGCGCCCTCCAAAGCGTCGACAGGCTGGCCGTGGCATTTTCGGGCGGTGTGGACAGCACTTTTGTCGCCTGGTTCGCACGGGAGATCCTGGGCAAAACGGTGATCGCCCTTTTTGCCGACACCCCCTTCGTTTCGGCAAAAGAGCGCCGGGAGGCCTCGGCTACAGCCGAACGGCTGCGCTTCGACCTGGAAGTGGTCGCGTTTGCTCCTCTCGCCCTGCCGGAAATTGCGCAAAACCCCGTCGACCGCTGTTACCGCTGCAAAAAGGAACTGTTCGGCTGCATCCTGGCCAGGGCCGGGGAACTCGGCTGCCCGGTGGTTGCGGACGGCACCCATGCGGGAGACGCCGGCGCCTACCGTCCCGGCCAAAAGGCCCTCGCCGAACTCGGCATCCTCAGCCCCCTGGCCCTTGCCGGCCTGGTCAAGGAGGACGTGCGGCTCCTCAGCCGCTCGTTCGGCCTGCCCAACTGGAACAAGCCGTCCCAGTCCTGCCTCGCCACCCGGTTTCCGTACGGGACGAAGCTCTCGCACGAACTTCTCCGAAAAGTCGAACGGGCGGAAGATTTCCTGTACGGCCTGGGCTGCTTTCAGGTAAGGGTGCGCTGCCACGGCGACCTGGTCCGCATCGAGGTGGCAGAATCCGATTTCCCGACCGTCCTGTCTCCCCAAAACAAAAGTGCTCTGCTTGCCGCGTTCGGCGAACTGGGTTTTTCCCACGTCTGCCTGGACCTGGCCGGGTTCAGAAGCGGGAGCTGGGACGGGGAACGGGTGGCGGATGGCGGGTGTCAGACGCCGGAGGACAGAGGACAGAGAGGCGGAAGACGGGGGGCGGACGTCGGGTATCGGAAGGCGGAAAAATGAGGACCGAAACAGGTATCAACATGCCGGAACCCCACAACCCGGGAGGCCCGGAACCGGCGACTCACAACCGGCAACCGGCAACTGGCAACCGCAAACCGGTCAAAGGCATCGGGCTGCTTTCGGGCGGGCTGGACAGCATCCTGGCGGCGCGGGTGCTGGTCGACCAGGGCATCGACGTGCTGGGGCTCACCTTCGTCACCCCTTTTTTCGGCCCGGACGAGGGGCTGGAAGCCGGCAGGAAAGCGGGCATCCCCATGCGTGCCGTGGATATTTCCGAGGCGCACCTGGCGATGCTTAAGAATCCCAGGTACGGCTACGGCAGCCGGATGAACCCGTGCATCGACTGCCACGGCCTGATGCTTCGGGAAGCGGCGAAGGTGATGCAAAGCGAGGGCGCGGACTTCTTGTTCACCGGCGAGGTGCTGGGGCAACGCCCCATGAGCCAGCGGCGGGACGCTCTCAGGAGCGTCGAAAAGCTGGCCGGGCTTCCCGGGCGCATCCTTCGCCCGCTCAGCGCCAGGCTGCTCGACCCGACCATCGTGGAACTGGAAGGGCTGGTGGACAGGGAGCGGCTCCTGGATATCCAGGGCCGGTCGAGAAAGCGCCAGGCCGAGCTTGCCCGGCGTTTCGGGATTTCCGACTACCCGCAGCCCGGCGGCGGCTGCATGCTGACCAGTGAGGGCTTTGCCAACAGGCTCCGCGAACTTTTCCGCATCCGCCCCGAAGCGGGGGTGGCCGATGCCGAAATCATCAAGTGGGGGCGGGCGTTCCGGCTTCCCGGCGATAATATGTGCATGGTGGGCCGCCAGCGAAGCGACAACCTGAAGCTGGAATCCCTCGCCCGGCGGCGGGACGTTTTCATGCGTTCCATGGACTACCCGGGTCCGAGCTGCCTGATCATCGCTCCCGGCGACCTGGCGGACGGCCTCGAAATCGCGGCGGGCCTGGTCGCATCGTACAGCGACGCCCCGGAAAACGCTTCCGTGCGCGTCCAGTGGATGACCATGGACCAAACCGGCATCCTCACCACCAAGGCGGGGCCGAAAAACAATTACAAGGAAATACTCATCTCTTGATGCGCCGCCCGCGCCAAATTGAGCCGCAAGGCGGCGTGGAGGGGCCGGAGGCGAAGCGCCTCCACGCTTCTCAGGGCAAGTCCTTGAAGGTGACGACGAGCGGCGAGCCGGCGATATCCCACGTTCCCTTGGCCACGTTGGTTCCCCGTGCAAAGGCAAGGTAGCTGTACCGGCCGTAGTGGGTGATCTTCCGGGCGGCCGCGGCCGCGGGTTCGGCGGCCAGCCCGGCGGTGGACAAGAACAGGGCGGTGAGCTTTCCGCCCCTTTGCGGGTCCGTCCATACCGCGAACAGGGAGTCGGCGGAATCGCTCGTAAACGACCTGGCAAGCGAGAACCCGCCCCGCGATATCTTCAAGCCTTCGGGCGCCCGCGCCAGAACGACCCGCAGCCGTTCGGATTCCGGAAAACCAAACAGCAGGACGTCCTTTTTGCCGATTTCGCTCAAATCCATTTCCCGTTCGGAAACGATCGCCGCGCCCTCCTGGTCCAGCCCGGCCAGCAGGGTTTGAAGCGGACCGGCTTTCTCGCGGGAAACGTCTCCGCAAAGCACCGCGGTCAGGCCCTTCGAGCTTTTCAGGCTGTTTACCGAGGCCGGGATCTCTTCGGGGGCGAGCAGCCGGAACACGTTTACATCCGGGTCCGCCGCGAGTTTTCGGGGCACGCCGGTACTCCGGAAAACGAACGGCGAGGAAGCGCCGCTGATCTTTATCTTTTTTTCAACTTTTTCACCGTTGGACGCCGTAAGCCGGACACCGAGGTCCAGGTCAAAGGGCGGGGTGCTCTGCACCACGTTTCCGGAAACCTCCCAGCCCTTGGGGATCCGTTTTGCCGAAACGCCTTCCAGCCTCAGTTTGGGCGCGCCGCTTTGCGCCACCCACTGCTCGAAAAACCGCTTCGATTCGCGCTCGCTCCAGCCGCCTTCGGCCGCGAACACCTTTCTGAAATCCTCCCACGAGGTCTCCACCTGGAACCGCTCGCGGTAGATCCGGCGAAGCGAGCGCCAAAACGGTTCGTCTCCCAGTTTCCGCCGTATCATGTGAAACACGAAGGCCGCCTTGTCGTACCCGACCGCGCGCGTGGCCGGGTCGGTCCGGGCAGTGAAGTCCGCAAGCGGGAAATCGCGGCCGGATGCGGCGAGGGTTGCGTAGTCGCGAAGCATCCGAAGCCGGTACTCCAGGGCGTCACGAGGCGAGGCCAGTTCGGTGGAAAGGTAGTCGGCAACGTAGGTGGTAAGCCCCTCGCACCAGTTGCCCGAATCGGGAGCCACCAGCACGCCGTTGCCCCACCAGCAGTGGGCGACCTCATGCCGGAGGCTGGTCTGAGGGATGAAGGGCAGGCGAAGCACGGTCGAACCCAGCAGGGTGTAGGACGGGAACCCGTAGCCGGTGGGGAAAAAGTTTTCCACCACCGCGAATTTCGGGAAACCATACGGGCCGTGCAACCGGCTGTAGAAGGCGATATGCGAGGACGCCGCGTCGAGATAAGTTTGCGAAAGAGAATCGGAACCCGGAAAGAAGAAGGTGTACACGGGCACCTTGCCCGTCCTTTCCGAGCGCACCGAATATTTTGCCGCCGAAAGCGCAAGCCCCTCCCCTATGTTTTCCACCTCCCAGGTGGTGACGCTCCTGCCGCCCTCATCGGTCATTCCCTTCAGTTTGCCGGCGGTGACCGCGTAAACCCCGCGCGGGGCGACGATCCGGATATTGAAGGAACTCTCCCCCGAACCCTTCCGGCCGGCATGGTCGGGAGGTTCGATCCGGGGATACCACCCGGAACCGGATAGGAGGAAGGTTCCCGTTTCCGAAATCGTACCGGAAACGCCGAACCCGGGATTGTCGAAAGAAGCCGGCGCGGTGGGGACGGGATCGTCGAAAACCGCGTCGTAGGCGATATCGATGCCGGGAGCCGGCCCTTTCATCCGGGAGGGATCCGGGAAAACCGTGAGCACGCCGGCCCGGAAATCATAGCGCGCCGCCGTTCCTCCCGCCGAAACCGATTTGATGTCGGCCCGCCCGGAGAGCAGGAACACGCAGTCCCGCATGCCGGGGGCCTTGAACACCACGTGGTCCCGTGCCGAGAGGGAATGGGACAGGGGTTTCAACTCGACCGTCAGGTCGTGGTGGATGGACGCGGCACCCACTTCCGGGCAACTCCCCAAAACCGCGAGGATTAAAAGCAGGAATAAAACGGCAAAACCGGCCGGGGGAAGCGACGGGCCGGGCCGCCCGCGGGAGGGAAGGCACCGGGGCCGCAGCGCCCGGCTGCGACGGCGCCTGCTCCACGACGGTGAGGGGCCGGACGCCCGATTTGTCTTTTCGCCCATGGCGCACACTGGCCGCTCCTTGGCCGCGGCCGCCCGTCTCCCGTCATTTCGAAATCTGGGATGGGGATTCGGAAGCCGCCGGCTTCAGTTCAGAAACCGCAGTAGGGGGCTGGAAATCCTGCCGCCTGTATATGAGAAAATCCCCTATCACGTGGACCAGTTCGTAGTCCATCAGCAGCCTTTCGGAAAACATCGTCAGAGCTTTCCGATGACCGTTCAGAAACGTCAGCCTGGCAGGCTTGATTATAAACGCCGGGTTCTGGTCCAGTATCCCGGCAAGCTCGGATTCCACCGTGGCCGAAGGACCGTAGGCCGCTTTCAGCTCATATTCCCTGCCCACGCTGCTGGGGTGGATGGAAACCCGGGAAAGAGGCGGCTGCGCCAGGAACCATTGCGCCAGGTGCCCGGCCATGAAATATATCGGCGCATTCCCGGGATTGTTCTTCCTGAGGTAGTCCACCAAGTCGTAGATAGGTCCGTAAACCAGGGGTTTTCCGGCCATGGCCCTCGCCACAACCGGCTTATAGGCATTGAAAACGGTTTGGGCGGGAACGATCAGTGACAGGACCACCGCCGCAATCAACACCGGCCTGCCGCGGGTGCCCGCCGCCCAGTCCAGAAACATTGCCGCCGTCAGGGCCGCAAACGGAAGCACCTGGAGCAGATAATGTTCGTGGGCCGCGCCGCTCGCGGCCGCAGACACATAACTGGTAACCAGGAAAAACAGCACCACCACCAGGCATCGTTGCGTCTGCGCGGAAAACTTCCGCCACGAAAACGCGATGGTTGCCAGCCCGCAGGCAAACCCGGCCATGATGAGGAAATTGGTCAGGATATATTCCCGCTCGGCCATCCGGGCCAAAAACACCCACGTGGCCTGCAGGGGACCGTACTGCGACATCGAATACAGGAGCGGCGCCGTGTACATCACGTTGAAAAAAAGGTCCGGCCTGCCCGCAAAAACGAAAGGCAGAAAAGACAAGGCCACCGGCAGGACGCCTCCCGCCACGTACACCGCGAAACGGCTGACGGCCCCGGCCTTCGAGCGGAAAATTTTGCCGAACAGGATGAAAAATCCTGCCGGGATCGCCACGTAAACCAGGTTGAGGCGCACCAGGCATGCCGCCGACATCAAAACGCCGGCCAGGAAGAGGTCTTTGAGGTCGAGGTCTTCCTTGAGCATTATGAAAGCGGCCGCGGCAAGCGGCGCCACCGCGAGCATCTCGGTGGTTATGCTCCCGCCCGAACCGGAAAGGGTGGTAAAAAGAATGTAGAGAAGCCCGGCGATGATCCCGGTGCGGGAATTTTTGAGCCTTTCGCCCGCCAGGTAGACAAAGAAGCCCCCCAGGAAGACGAACAGGGCTCCGCCCAGGCGGACGGCGGGAACGCTTTTACCCAGGAAATAGAGAAACCCGGCAAAGTAATAGAACAAAAGAGGAGGTTTTACGTCCCACAGCTTGTCGAAAAGCAGGTTGCCGTTGAGAATGTCCTGGCCGAGCAGGATAAAGGTGGCTTCGTCGGAACCGAACGAATCCGGGAAGAAAAAGGGCAGGCGCACGAGAAGCGTGAACACCGCCAAGATGATGAAAACTCTAATTTTCGTATTGTGGAACACTTTCCCCCCTCTCATGCGGCAAAATCCGGTGCGGAAAAGCCGGCTTCCGGTACCGTTCCATGATCACAGGGCGGCCTCTTCGCGCTGCTTACCGAGTTCAGTGAGAAAATACCGGTGGAACGCGCACGACGCCAGGGGCACGAAGCACAGGAGGCGAGCCGCTGGCTCTAATTGCCAGACTTTTTCCCACTCCACAAGAAAAAACACTAGGCAGAAAGGATTATTCGGGTTGGAGGCGCCGGTTGCCGGAAAATCCGGTCTGTCCGACAAGGCCGATGGCGGCGGCATCGGCCAGCAGGGCGCCGAGGGTTTCGATGGTTTTCCGGAAGGGTGTGTTTCGGACGTATTCCCAGCGGCTGTCGCCGGTATAATGTTCGGGCATCTTGAGGTTGTAGAGTACGGGCGCCTGGAGTTTTCTCACGTTCGAGGCGTGGACCCGCAGCCACGCGTCGCCGAAGGGAGCCACGTCGGTGATGTATTCGACCAGGACGTGGCCGTTGTCGAAAATGCTGGTCGTAATCTTGCGGCCCGCATCGAAATTTCCCACGGTGGCGTCGGGCATCACTTCGGCCAGGTGCAGCCCGGCCAGCACGAGGTTCGTTCCGGCGTGGTTGGCCGCTGACGGGATGCCCACCAGCGCGTTGCCCAGAAAAGCGTCCTTCAACTTGGACGCGCAGTACTTCAACCGGTTTTTGAAACCGGCCGGAGCCGCCTTTTCGCCGGGATGAAACGCACCGAAGCTCAAGGCGCCGGCCAGGTTTTTGAAAAACCCGGCGACGCTCCCCAACATTCCGCTCTGGTGCCCTTCCTTGATGGCGTTGTTCCGGTCCCGGTAGAGAAATGAAGACCCCAGGAAAAGATTGCCGACAAAATTTTTCATATTGCCGAATACCGACGACAAATCTTTGCCGATTCGGCTGAAAAACGATTTCTCCTGGGGCGCGTTTTCGATCACCTGCTTTTGTTCCGGGAAATAATGACGCCCCCCCGGATTTCGAAGCAACTGGTCGTCCTTGTACTTCGCCCAGCCGCCGGGCTCGACGGCGGGCTTTCGCATCGCCTCCCGGTATGCGGCTTCCGCCCCGGCAGCCGGTTTCAGAGACGGGGTGGCGGTGCCGGAAACCGGCCTGGACAGCGGTTCGGTTGGGGATGCGGACAGAGGTTTGATCTCGAACCGTTCCCCGGACTGTTCGGCATGCGCCGCGTCCAGGACCGCGTCAAAGGACTGACTGCCGCCGGTCCGGGGGGCGGGGGCGCCGGAAACCGCAGGCTCCGGTGAGTCCGCACTGCAAATGGTCTTGGTTTTCATCCGCAACTCTCGTGGTGGCAAAGGGCACGGGCAAACAGGGTTCCCCGAAAATATAAGCAATCCGCGTGCCAGTCCGGTTGCGGGTTGCCGGTTGCGAATCGGGGGTTGCGGGTTGCCGGTTGCCGGTTGCCGGTTACCGGTTGGGAGTTGGGAGTTGGGAGTTGTCCGGTGTTACGGAATCAGTTTCAGTTCCCCCAGGAATTTCTGGTACGAATCGTCTCTTTCGCGGAGCAGGGCGTCGGGAAAGGCCTTTTCCAGCACGAGGGACATCTGGGTGGTGCTGCGCCACCGTTTCATGGGGTCGAATTCCAGGCACCGCATGATCATATCGTTGAGCGTATCGGGGATCTCGGGCCGCCAGACCCGCGGAGGAGACGGGTACTGCTCGCAGTGCTGGATTTCGTATTCTCCGTAGGAAGACGCCTTGAAGGGAGGGGTGCCCGTGAGCATCTCGTAGAAAAGTGCCCCGAAAAGGTAAATGTCGGTGAACGCCGGAGGCTTCTTGCGCGAAAGATACGTCCGGAACTGCTCGGGCGCTCTGTAGGAAAGATAGTGCAGCGGAAGTTTTTTGATCTCGGTTTCGGCCGGAGCGGTTTTTTCGATCTGCTTCCACAGCCCGCCGTTGCACAGCTTGATGCAGGGCCGGTCGGTGCGCACCATGATGCGCGAAGGGCGCAGGTCGAGATGGAACGTGTTCCGGATTTTGCCGTCGTTGCCCAGGTGCAGGTGGAGGTCCCCCAGGGCTTCGAGCAACTGGTAGGCGAACTTGATGGCCAGGGGCAGCGGAATGAGTTCCCCGGTGGCAAGAATGTCGCTCAGCGAAAGCGGGTAGTGCTCGCGGACGATGAAAAAATGGTCGTCGCTGTTTGCCAGGTCGTACAGCCTGACCAGATGGTTGGACTGGGTCGCCATCTGCTCGCGTGCCCACGCGTTGAGGCCGCGCGGGGAGAGTATCCCGCCGAACTGGCCGGCCAGGTTCTGCCCGGCCAGTTTTTTCCCGCTGCCCGATTCTTCCAGTTCCACGACGATCGAGCTGGACCCCACGTGGAGCAGGTTCATGATACGGTAGCTGAGCTGCGGGCAGTCCTGCTCCTTCGGGCCGTCTTCCCTCCAGGAGGTCACCGTCTGGCCGAGCATGAGGTTCACCGAGTACCGGTCCAGCGACGAAATGGAGGAGGTGATGATTTCCCGCTCCTTCCCCTTCTTCGGCTCCCGGCCGGAACCGTTTCTGGCCTGGATGGTGGAGTCTATCTCCACTTTCTTGTTGATTTGCGAACACTTGTTGATCTTCAGGAGAATATTTTTGCGCAGTTCCTCGACGATGGTCTTGTTGGAGTAAATCAGGTTGTAAAAATGGATGGCCTCATCCCATTTGCCCATCTTCGACGCACAGTCGCCGCACAGTTCACTCGCCTTGAGATTGTCCCACCCCAGGTCGGCCGCCTTCTTGAATTCCGCGATGGCTTCTTCCCAAAACTGCCCGTCCATGAGGGCCAGCCCGTACTCGAAATGGTCGGCCGGGCCCGACGCCGCTTTCCCGGCGGATTCCCCGGACCGGCACGCGTCCGGGTTTTCCACGGACTCTTCCCGGCAGGACGTGATGCTCCGGTGCAGTTCCTCTTTTTCCTCGTCGGAAAGACCGCTTTTGTCGATCTCTTCGCTCAACCCGGCCAGGATCTCGCCGGTTTGTTCCCGGAGCCCCTGCTCCAGGTAGACCTTCGCTTCCGACAACCGATCGAAAAACGCCTGGAACAGTTCTCCGCTGGCCGTTCCGCCGTTCAAGGTTTTATCATCCATAAAAGGCCCCGCTCGATCACTGCTCCACACTCTCGCCGGCCATATCCGCAACGCGCGCCGGGTCGAGGACTTCCGCGCACAGGCCCGACTCGGTCCTCGCGATGCCCAGGGCCGCCTGGCAGGAACACTCCTCTTCTTTTATTTCCATTTCGGCCCTGAAATCGATCCTGTCCGAATCGGAAAGCACCACCCCCCAGTCGTCGCCGAGATTGAGGAAAATCGCCATCCGAAGATCGGCCGGCGCTTTTTCCGCCTGGAAGACCGACGGGCCGATCAGCCTGAATCTGAGGGCTTGGAGGGTCCTGCGCGGCATGGCGGCCCACTCCCCGAGCACCCCGTTGCGAACGTTTCGCAAAAACGGCTTCACATCGTCCAGGGTAGCGTACCCCCGCGCCCGGATTTTATCGGCCACTTTCCTGGAAATCCGGCTGTACTTCACCATGTTGGGGAAAAAAACGCCGTAAGACCGCCCGCAATAGCGGAAAAGACACAGGTCTTCCCGCCTGGTCCGGCTTTCCCGCCCGGCCGGGGGCCCGGCATCCGCCGCCTGCCCGGCCCCCTTTTCGGCGGACGGTACCGATTGGGCCTCGCAGGCCGAAAGGACCTTCTCCAGGTTTTCGACCCACGCGGCCCTGCTGTTCAAACTCCCCCCCTGCTCTCTCAACGCCCCTACTCGGAACTCCATCCCCGCCCGAATGCCGGCCAGCATTTCCACCACCGGCGCAAGTCCGGCGCTCTTGCCCAGCACCGTTTCGACTTTGCGCAAGCGGTTGATTTCGGCTTCGAGCCCCTCGATGGTTTCCGCCAGGGACCGCCCCGACGCTTTCATCCAATCTCTTAAATCAATGAGCGACCAGTCGCCGGGCATGGGCGCCTCCGGCGCCTTGGGCCGCCGGTGTCCCGCTTCCGGCCTGGGCGAACGGGCGGTCAAATCCTCCGCACGATCCGGGGGCCGTGCAACCTCCTCTTTCGCCTTTTCGCCGCTTCCCGCCGGCCCGCTTTCCAACCCGCCTTCCGCCTGTTCTTCTCCGCCGGCCTGCGGCCTGGTTTCCCTGGCCGCCATCGCCTTTTCCCGCATCAGCCGAAACCGGCCCAGGAGGGACACGATCCGCTCTTTTTCGCCCGGCCCCGGGGCTTCCTCCATCAACAGCATGTGCGCCAGCAGCCCCTGCGACTCCCGGATCAGCTCGATGATCTGGTTGTTTACGAACTGCGGCCTGGCGTTCAGCCGGGCAAGGATCACCTTGAGCATCTTGAATATGGGAACGGTCTGAGGCGCGCTGCCCGCAAACGGTTCGAGCCCCGACAGGGCCGCCTGGAGCTTCCTGATGTTCTGCTGCGAAAACTCCCAGTCCAAACTGAGGTACGCCGCGTTGAAAACCTCGACCAGCTTGGGCAGCTCGTCCCTGGCTCCGTAGCCCGTCCTGAACGCCGGTGAAGGCCCGGAGGGGTAAAAATCCTCGTGGGTTTCCGGCCCGGCTTCCACGGCTTGCGGCTGCCCGGCCGGTTCCTCCGGTGGGGCCGGCGAAGCCGGGACCGCTTCCCCGCTTTCTTCCGCCTGTGCCTCGCGGCTTACCGGAACGAAAAGGGCGTCGATTTCCCTGTCGATTTCGGCATCCAAGGCTTTGGGATCAAACGGTTCCTTCCCGCTGCCGGCCGCTCCGCCCCCCGGCACCGCAATGCTTCCGCCGGCCATGGAGATTTCCGCGGCTCCCGGAGCACCGGTGCGCGGCTTTGCCGCCGGGACGAACAGGGAATCGATTTCCCTGTCGATTTCGTTTTCGATGGCTTCGAAATCTACTCCGGCTGCCGCGTCCTGAGCGTTATCTCTTGTCTCGACCATGGTATTCCTTCCCTGCCTGCGGCCGGTGTGGTGCCGGGTGCCCGGTGGGGGCGGTTTCAGCTCCTGGCCGCAAGGTCGCCGCCCACTTTCTGGATCACGCTTTTTATGGTGCGCTTGCTGATCTCGCGCAGGGTCTCGTACACCCCCTCGCCGGATAGCGCGCTGGCCTCGAACCACGGCACATCCAGCTCTTGGTTGAGGTCGTTTTGGAGTTCTTCGACGCTGAGCAACGGGATATTCGATTTCAAAAGATCGCGCTTGTTGTACTGAAGGACAACGGGGACCTGCGGGAGCACCAGTCCTTCATCCACCAGGTTCTGCCCGAGGTTTTGCAGGCTCTCGACGTTTTTCGCCTTCTGGACGCGAAGCGAATCGGCCACGAACACCACGCCGTCCACCCCTCGCAGCACCAGTTTCCGGGTGGTGTTGTACATTACCTGTCCCGGCACGGTATAAAGCTGGATGCGTATGGTCATGTTGAGGACCTTGCCGATGCTCAGGGGCAGAAAGTCGAAGAAAAGAGTCCGGTCCCCCTTGGTATCTATGGTCACCATCTTGCCGCAGACCTGCCGGGACAGGGATTCGTGAATGTGGAGCAGATTGGTGGTCTTTCCACCACGCCCGGGACCATAGTAGACGATCTTGGCCTGAATTTCGTTTTTGCTCAAATCTATGAAGGCCACGCAGTTACCCCTTCCGCCTCGCGGAAAACGGCGCTCATCTGCTTGATGGCGCCTACCAGCTTGAGCCTGATAAGGCCCAGGGAAACATTGTCGTTGAAAAGTGTAATGATCAGGTAGTCGCTGCCCAGGCGGCTGAAGTGTATGTTGCGCTTGCCCCCCTTGTGGAACATGAGCGTGAAGTCTTCTTCCCCGATGAGTTTCGCGATCTGGGCGGTGGCGGCGAAATTGGCCGCCGACAGCGCCGCCAGGGAAAAGATGTCCTCCATTTCCAGCGACCCGCACCGCAGTATCAGGTTCCCTGAAAGATCGGCCACTACCACGAGTTCGGCGCCTGAGTCGAGAAGCTCATCGGCTACGATGTCTCCCAGTATCTCGAGTTCGCTTTTGGTCAGTATTAGGCTCATCGGTGCTCTTTTCTTTCGGGGATAACCTCCGCAAACTGGGCTGAGGGATTGGTTATGCAAGATCCATGCAGCCCTTCAATCCGGTCTCGCGGGTCGGCGCCCCTTGCCTTCTGCTTCGTGCCCCTGGTGTTCGGTCCCTGTTTTCACCCGTCCCGCCGTCCCGCAACGGCATCGTCTCCCGCAAATCCTTATCCAGCCTGGAGTTCGGCGAGGTCGCCGAACAGGGGATGGTTTTTGTCCAGGTCCAGGATCTTGAGAGGTGCAATGAACATTTCATCACGGACTGCCAGGGAACACAAAATCTCTTCGCTGTCGCCCGGATCGAAGATATCGGTAATTTCGATTTTCTGGTTCGATTTCAGGTTCTTGGCTTCTTTTCCCAGAAACTCTATCAGCCCGTCCGACACATGGGCCTCCACCGGGATATATTCCCTGACCTTCTGTATGAAGCCGGAGTACCTGCCCGCGTAATGCTTCTCGTCCTTTTGCTGGAGCGACTGGAGCAGGAGCTGTTCGAACGGCTTTTCAATGGTTACCACGTTGGATGCCACATTCGCGCGGGTGACGAAACGGCCGTTTTCCCACCCGAAAATTTTGAGCAGCGCCTCCTCGCCCTGAATGACGCCCGTTTGAGCGTGGAGCACCCGTCCCTTGCCCACGAAGATGTTTCCCTTCTCCATCCTGGAATACACTTCGATTTCCAAATTGGAGCGGGAGAGGCATCCGAGCTGGATGAGGTCGGCGAGCCGGATGGAGGATATCGTGCCGTGAAACCCGGACGTCGCCTCGTAGCCCTCGATCTTGCCGATGGAAGTGTCCAGGGTGGTCTCGGCCAGGACCGCGCCGTCCAGGTTGGCCATTTTGAATTTCACGTTGGTAAGCCTTGCCTTGCGGAGATTGCAGCCGTCCAGGTTGGCCCCTTCCAGGTCCGCCCCGTCCAGGTCGGCTTCTTCCAGGTCGGCCCGCATGAGGGTGGCCCCCACCAGGTTCGCCCCCTTGAGGTTTGCTCCCCGCAGCCTGCACGCGTTGAGATTGGCCACCGTGGCCTTGGCGTTTTGAAGGTTTGCCCCTTCCAGGTTCGCCCCCAGCAGGTTCGTCGAATGCAGGTTGGCCATTTCGAGGTTCGCACCGCTCAGGTTGGAGCGCCTGAGATTGGCGTTGGACAGATCCGCGTTGCGAAGATCGGCCTCCACCAGCCAGCCCGCATTGGTGAGGTCCATGGAGGAAAGGTCGAGCCCCCGGAGAAACGCCGGCCCTCTTCCGGCGATCACGGCCGCCAGCAACTGATCGCGTTTTATTTCAGACATGAGTTCACGCCCCCTGTTAAAAAGACTTTCGGGCACTCCCTGCAGGTTCCACAGGCAATAAGTGGGCCGGACGGCGCCGCAGGCGCCGGGAGTGTACCGCACCTCAAAAAATATCGGTAATATGCTGGAAAAAATGAAACTAATCGTTACCGCCGGATACCGGTTGGCGATTTTTAGGGCATGGTGGAGTACTATGGAATACGAAATTGGAATTTCATTTACACACCATTTTCGAATTGACCGGTAATCCAGCGGCCGGAAAATGAAACGGCCCCGAAACCGGGTTCGGGGCTTCCCGGCCATAATTTTTAAAGGAACGGGGAAAAAGCTTCCGGGCCTGTTGCCAAAAGAATATTAAGTTCCATCAATAGCGGAACGAGCGAAAATCCCCCTCCCTGCGATGGGAGGGGTTAGGGGAGGAGTCCATGCTTTTGACGGCCTCCTGCTGGAATTTGGTTTCGGACAACAGCCCCTTCCCTCGCGCTCTTAAGGCGCCGTTTCGACACCATTTTGGATGCAGTCCGGTATAACGATGTTATTTCAATGGATTGCCGCAGGTTTGCGAGGAGGTTCAGGGCTTGTCCGGAAATAAGCCTTTTGGGGACCGCGCCGGATGCGGGAAAATTCCGGCGTCGCCGGGGGAGGCGGAGGCTAGTAAAATATCGTGCGGCACCGGTGGTAGGGCCGGGTCCGGAATTCGTCCTTCTGGCCCAGGCTCCACAGCCAGCCGTCCACTTCCGGGCTCGTCACCTCGCCTCCGGTGCGGCCGGACCGGTCGAGCCGGTTAAACGATTTTCTTATTTCTTCGACGGCGTGGACGGTCATGGCCCTGATTTCGACCCCGGGCGCCGACCCCGGCTCCAGGGCGTCCAGGCGGTCGATGCGGGCGGAAAGTTCCGGGCCGTAGCCGATGATTCCCAGTTCCCGGAGCACCTGGGGCAGCTTGTAGTCGGCAAAGGCGGTGAGCCGGCCGATGTCGTGAAATCCGCCCGTGCCCTTCCCGCCGAAAGCGTTGTAGAGGTCGGCCGCAAATATCTGCGCCCGCTTCCAGAAAAAGACCTTTCGCCCCCGGTAAGCCGCCTCGTCCCGGAAGCTCGGAAAAAGGGCGACGACGTCCCGCACCAGCCTCACGGCGCTTCCCGAAGCGGCACGGACCAGGGAGGCCACGTCGCCCCCCAGCTCGGACAGGATGACGGCCCCGGCTTCCGCCAGGTTTTCCAGCCGCTTTTCGAAAAGCGGGATCCTGCCGCGGCCCGAAAAGATGCGCTCCAGGTCCCGCCGGCTCACCGCGGCCGCCCAGGCGGGATCGGTTACCGGGAACCCCCACTCCAGGGCACGCTTGAGCGAAGCCGCAAGCCCCCAGTAGCCTGACCATTCGCGCCCTCCCCAAGCCACCGTCCACACCGGCTCCCCCGGATCGGGCCAGAAGCAGTGGTTGAGCACGTCCAGGATAAAGATCCACCGCACCGTCCGGTCCGTCCCGTCGCAGAAATGGCACGGGTGCTCCCACCCGAAGGAAGGACCCGGCGGGGGGCCCCACTTCTCAATCGCGGGTGCGATCATTTCCGGGTGGAAAGAAACTTCGGCGGCCTGCGAAACGACCTCCGCGGCCGAACTCAAAACCGGCAGCGCGGCCTCTGTGTCAGAAGCGGTTGGCAAGAAATACCCCGATCGTAACCAGGATCGTCCCGACCATGACGGAAGCATCCAGGGGCTCGCTCAGGATGAGATGAGCGAGCAAAACGGAGCTTATCGGGACAAGGTTGATGAAAATACCCGCCCTGGAAGGCCCCAGGGCGCTGATGCCTTCGTAGTACCACACAAAAGCCAGGGCGGAGCCGAAAAAACCCAGGAAAAAAATCCCCTCCCAGACGGAAACCGAAAAGTGCAGCGCGCTCCGCGCCACCCCCTCGCTCATGGCCGGGATAAACAGGCACAGCGTCCCCAGCGCGCAGGCGTACGTCACGGCCAGCAGGGGCGTAAGGTTCTTCATCACGGTCTTTCCGAGCAGCGAATAGGAGACCCAACTGGCCACGCAGCCGAATATGAAAAGCTCCCCCACCCCGATCCCGCCGTGAAAAACCGAATGCAGATCGCCTCTTATCGCAACCGTCGCCGCCCCGCAAACCGAGATCGCGATCCCCATGGATTTCACAAACCCCAGCTTCTCCTTGAAAATGAGCGCGGAAAGCAGCGCGATGAAAGCCGGGTTGGCGGCGACGATGAGGGAGGCCCTGCTCGCCGAAACCGTCTGAAGGCCCGAAAAGAAGAAAAAATTGTAGCCGAAAACGCCCGTGAGGCCGAGCAGGCACAGCATGAAGATATGCCGGGCGTCGGGCACCACTATCCTGCCGTGGGCCTTGAACACGAAAAGAGACAGGAAAACCGAGGCGACTACAAAGCGCAGAAAGGCGGCTGAAAAAGGCCCCGCCTCCCGTGAGACGATCCGGCCGGCGATGAAGGTTCCGCCCCAGAAAACGGCGGTGAGGACCAGTTTTACATAAAGGAGGGCGTCCGACCGGCTCCGGGCACCCGCTACCGTGCAGGAAGAAGCTTGTCGCATCTGTTGGAAGTCATTTCTCATGTGGAAGGTTGGTCAGTGAAACGGGTAACTTCTATACTCCCGGAACGGCGTTCGGCTTGCCACAGGTCATATTGCATCTGCAGGCGCAGCCAGGTTTCCGGATTGCCGCCGAACGCCTTCGATAACCGGATGGCCATCTCCGGCGAGACGCCGCTGTGCCCATTCAGAAGTTCCGAAAGTGCCTTGCGTGTAACCCCCAGCCCCTTGGCCGCCGCCGTCACCGATAGACCAAGCGGATCAAGGCACATCTCGCGGATAATTTCCCCAGGATGCGGTGGGTCATGCATTTTCACTTCTTCTCCCCCCTCTTCGGGTCAATGGTAATCGACCAAGTCGACATTGGTGACATTTTCGTCCTTGAATTCGAAGACCATTCGCAAATTGCCGGTTACCGGCACCGCCCACTGTCCTTGACGGTCGCCCTTCAGGGGATGGAGCCGAAATCCCGGCAGATCCAGATCCGCCGGCCGACAGCTTACGTTCAGATAACCAAGAATCTGGCGGAGCTTTCGCACATATTGGGCGGGTATTCCGCTCTGATCGCCATGCGCAAAGAACTCCTCCAACCCCTTGTGGCGAAACCGCACAATCATGTATCACCAGTAACGTTATAGGTTACACATGTCAAGGCCGTTTCTTTCTGCGAAGTTTAAATTTTCTCTTGGTACCGCTGGTCCGCCGGCTACCAAGCTCCAGCTTGCGAACCAGCGGAAAGACACCGGATTCCCGCCCAAAAGCGTTGCGGGAATGACGATTTTGGTGGTTTTGCTTTTATTTGTGAGTCCACGTTTGAGCAACAAGCCCCCTCAGCGTGCCCACCCTTCCCGCATTCCAAACCGATAAGAAACGGTGGACACGGTGGAGCTGTGCCCACCGGCTGCCTCTTCCGAAAACTTCGGCCTGGGAACCAGGAACCGCATTACGCCCGGCCCCCCGCTCCCGGCATCCCGGACGCGAAACGAAACCGCCCGCAGGCGGGTGGCCTGCGGGCGTGTAGCATAACGGTTTCGTTGACAGAACTGAAACTTTATTTCTAATCGAACGGCTCGTTTTCCACCAGGTTCCATACCCCGCACGGGCATGCCCCGGCGCAAAATCCGCAGCCGATGCATTTTTCTTCGTCCACCACCATCTCGAACCCGTCGGTATTGGCCGCCTCCTGCCTGGAGATGGCCCCCTGGGGGCAGACGGTGGCGCAGATCCCGCAGTCACGGCAGGTCCCGCAGGAAGAGCAATGGGAGGCGCACGACTGTATCCCTTCGAAACCGGTCAGGCGCGGGTCGAAGTATTCAAGCTTGACGCGGTTGTAGTCTATTTTCTCCCGCGGCTTGCCGGAAGCCTCGCCTCTCCCGGACAAGATGGCGTCGATCTTTTCCGCAGCTTTTCGGCCGGCGCCGATGGCGTCGGTCAGAAGCCCCAGTTTCACCGCGTCGCCCACGGCGAAAATTTTCGAATCCGAGGTCCGGTAATCTTCGTCGACCTTGATGAAGCCCCGTTCAATTTCCACGCTTTCGGGCAGGAAATCGAGGTCGGGGATGTCTCCCACCGAAATGATCACCGTATCGGCGGGGATCACCTCGCCGGTGGTAAGCTCCAGCCCTTCGTCGGTTACCGCCCTGCTGAAACAGGGCCACCGGAACTTGGCACCGGCCGCTTCCGCGTGCTTGCGCTCCTTGCCGAACGACAGGGGTTCCTGGATGTCCACCAGCAGGACCTCTTCGGCTCCCAACCGGTACGCTTCGGTCGCCGCGTCGCAGCCCACGTTTCCGGCCCCGATCACCACCACCTTTTTGCCCACCTGCCCCCTGCCGGCCTTGGATTCGCGCAGGAACACCAGCGCCGGGATCAGCTTCTCTTTGCCGGGGATGGGCAGCACCCGGGGCTTGTGGCACCCGGCCGCCACCACGACGATATCGAACTCCTCCTTGAGCTGCTCGACATCGGGCCTTTCCAGGCGCTGCATGAGGTTTACGTGCGGAATGGTCTTTTTCACCCGGTCGAGTTCCGCCTCCACCACCTCGTCGGGAATTCTCGTCTTGGGGATCAGAGCGGACAGCTTTCCGCCCAGTTCCCCCTGCATGTCATAGATGACCGCTTCATACCCCTTGCGCCGAAGCTGCCAGGCGATGGAAATACCCGCCGGGCCGCCGCCGATCACCGCCACCCTCTTGCCCGTAAGCTCGGGGAGTTCGGGGACCTTGGCCGTGATGCTGGCCTTGCCCAGTTGCGTCACGTCGACCGGAAGCATCTTGGCGTTTTGCCTCGTACATCCCTGCATGCACAAATTGGGGCACAGGTAGCCGCAAACGGCCGCCGGAAACGGCGTGTAGGCTAGCGCCAGGTCCACCGCCTCGTCCACCCGGCCTTCGCGGATGAGCCGCCACCTTTCGTGCACCGGCATCCCGGTGGGACAACTCGTTTCGCACGGGGCGGCGTACTTGCGGTTCTCCCAAACCGGGACGTAGCGGCGCAAAAACCCGTTGGTAATCAGTGGAATGGGGTCCCGGTCAAAAGACACCAGGTCGCCGATCAGCCCGCCCTTGCCCAGCTCCGCATCCCACACCTCGCCGTGGAAAGCGCTCATGGCGCGCCTCGACTTGGATTTTTTCTCGTGCGGGCCGCGCGCTTCGAGCAACTGCCACTCGTCGCGGTTGGCAAGCAGGCCGAACAGTTCGGTCTTGCCGATGGCCTTGAGATAGTTTTCCAGGTTCTCCGTCAGCCATTCCCAGTCCTGGTCCAGGAGGGGAACCAGCTTGGCGTCGATCCTGCTGTAACCCTTGTGGGGACCGCGAAAGTAAATCCTTCCGCCCACCATGCCCACGCAGGGACGATATCCGAGCACGTTTTCCGGGTCCTGGGGGGCGTAACCGCAGATCACCGCGATGCCGCCGGCCATGAATTCGGCAAAATAGTCGCCCGCCGAGCCGAGCACCCACAATTCGGGGGGATCGAACCGGGGGTTGCGCTTGGTCATGGTCATCCCGCGGGCGCCGATGTTTCCCGCCACGAAGACTTTCCCCTGGGCCATGGCGTTTGCCATGCCGTTGGTGGCGTTGCCCCGGACGACGATTTCGGCCCCGGCGTTCAGCCACCCGACGTCATCGGAAGCCGGCCCTATGACTTCGATGAGCGTGTTGGGAAACCCCATGGACCCCACGCGCTGGCCGGGAGAGCCGGTGATTTTGACGTGAATCCTGTCGCTTCCGGCCTTCCAAAGTCTTCCGCCGATTCCGTGCTGTCCGAAAGCTTCGATCTCCAGGTTCCGATGACCGCTCTCGACCGCCTTCTGGATTCTTTCCTCCAGAATGCGCGACTCAATGCGGTGGCCGTCCTCAACCCCGGAGAGGCGTAGCACTTGCTGACTTTCCATCTGTGTGAACTCCATTGCGCCCGGGCACCGCGGCGGTTTCTCCAGCGCCGCGCCCTGCCCGATTCCGCTGGTCTAGACGACGTAGTTTATCTGGAGGCGCTGGGCCGCATTGTAATCGTCAATCGCCAGAGCGTCCGACATTCCGATAGGCAGGGAGGTCGAGCGGCCGAGCGGTGCAACGATCTTCTTGAGTTCGGTGTCGAAGGACAGGAAAACGTCCACCACCCGCTCGGCGACCTTCTCCGGATCGAGTCGCCTGTAAAGGCGCGGATCCTGCGAAGTGATTCCCTTCGGACAGAGCCCGATGTTGCATATGTTGCACCGGTCGCCTTCCGAACCGACACACCCGGCGGCGGCCTGCATCATGTACTTGCCCACCTGAACCCCGCTTGCGCCGAGCATGATGAGCGCGGCGGCATTGGCGGCCAGCTTGCCGTTTTTGCCGATGCCGCCCCCGGCAAATAGGGGAAGCTCGTTTTGTCTCCCGAGCCGCACCAGGTTGAGGTAGCAGTCGCGGATGTTGCTGGCGATGGGATGTCCCATGTGGTCCATGGAGACATTGTAAGCGGCGCCCGTGCCTCCGTCCTCGCCGTCGATGGAAAGGCCGCCGGCGTAAGCGTTGCGGGTAAGATTGTTGAGCACCGCCAGGGCGGTCGACGTCCCCGAAATCTTGGGATAAACCGGGACCCGGAATCCCCAGGCCATGTACATGGACTGGATCATCTTGGCGACCGATTCCTCGATGGAGTACTTCGTCTGGTGGGTCGGCGGGCTGGGCAGGCTTATACCCGGTGGAACGCCCCGGATGGCGGCGATCAGCTTGTTGACCTTGTACCACATGAGCAATCCACCGTCGCCCGGCTTGGCCCCCTGGCCGTACTTGATTTCAATCGCGCAGGGGTCTTCCTTCATCTCGGGCAGGGCGTGGATGATTTCATCCCAGCCGAAGTAGCCGCTCGCGATCTGGAGGATCGTATACTTGAGGAAACGGGACCGCAGAAGCCGCGGCGGGCATCCGCCTTCGCCCGTGCACATCCGCACCGGCATGCCCAGTTCCTCGTTGAGGTAGGCCACCCCCATCTGGAGCCCCTCCCACATGTTGGGAGAAAGCGCTCCGAAGGACATGCTGCCGATCAGCAGAGGATAAATTTCGCGCACCGGCGGGATCCAGCCCTGTTCCCGGTAGAGCTTGAGGTTTTCTTCCGGCGGCAGGATGCGGCCCAGCAGCGTCCTCAGTTCGAATTCGTGGCGGCCGGCGTCCAGGGCCGGGTCGGTCAGCATCGAAATGCGGGTGAACTTGATCCGGTCCAGCGTTCCCCGGTTCAGCACGTCCGGCGCATTCCTGCGGCCTCCGCGGCTTCTGGCCTGCCCGCCCCTGTTGATATGGTACCGCTGCTTGTCTATCTCGTCGCTTTTCAGGGGCATGATGGCGCCGTTGGGGCACACCAGGTTGCACATGCCGCACCCGATGCAGGCGTAGGCCGGATCGGTTTTCTGGCGAACGCCGTGATAGACCTGGTAAACATTGGAAGAGGAAACGCCCGGGCTGATTTCGGCCAGGGACGGGATTTGAATCGTCCTCTTCCTGTGTACCCCCAGTTCAATGGCATGGACGGGGCACACCGCGGTGCAGCGGCCGCACAGCGTGCATTTTTCTTTGTCCCACTGGACCTGCCACAGCAGGTCCTTCACGCTTAGTGAAGAAGGGGTAAGGAATCCATTTGCGAGCATATATGGACCTCCGAACGGTCAGAAGGAATGATAACCGTGTCCAGGTGCATGGGTTGAAAATCTTTGGTCTTGTCCCGGTCGGGGATGGTGGCGTCCAGGCCGCACATTTCCGAAGAAAAGGCGAACATCCCCTTCTTGCCTCCCGCCACGGCGGGGCGGAGCTTTTTCCGGTCCTGGACCAGGAACAGCGTGTTGTCGGGCAGGCGTCCCATCACGCAGTTGGGACCGTCGATGATCAACCTGCGGCACGAGTGCTTCAGCTGCGTCAGGAAAGCACCGTCCGGATGCTTGGGCAGGTCCTCGTCCTGGAGGGGGGTGATCACGTGCTTGTATGCCTCGATCCCCAGCCCGAGCCGGCGCACGGTGTAATGAGCGATATGGGTGAAAACCTCTGAATCGGACTGGTAGCCGATGTAGCCGGGAAAGCCCCTCGACATGAGAAACTCCCGGATGGGCACGAAGGCCGTGTTTTCGCCGTTGGTCATCGACGCGATCCCCTGGATGAAAAACGGATGGCAGGCATACAGGTTGATCGCGTAGTTGGTGTTCTGGCGGCCCTGAGCCAGGATGACCCTGGCGCGCAATTCTTCGTGGTCCAGGTGCAGGTATTCGGAAACCTTCATCGGGTCCCCGATCTCCTTGATCATGATCACGTCCGGCCAGAAGCTGTAGATGATCATGTCCCCTTTTTCTTCGCCCATCTGCCGCAGTTGCAGCCGGGTGGCAAGCAGCCGCTGCTCCACCTCGCCCTGATCGAGCCCATCCCAGGACTCCGGATATTCGTACGCCCGAATCAGATAGACATCGCGCTTGGGGGTGCCGGGAGGCGGTGTTTTGGGTGTTTTGATGGAAATCTTGTGTTTGGTCATGAAGCCAAGCGTCATCATGTACTCGTCGAGCCGCTTCAATCCCGAATTGGTAAATATACCCGAGAGGATAGGCGCGCCCTTGAGTTCTTCGAAAGGCCCGCTGAGATCGCTCAAAAACAGGCCGACACCCGAGCCGTCATGGCCTTCCCGCATAACGTCCAGTGCGCGCATGGCAATCATGGGGGACTGAGGCTCTTCACTGGTCAATGCGAACAAACGGCACATTGCACTCTGTTCTCCCTTAAAGAAAATAACGCTCACCCGTTCAGAGTGAGCGAGCATACCCAAAGATGGCCGGCAGACATCAGGAACC